>JAUVAG010000248.1 GCA_030591825.1 Dethiosulfatibacter sp. | reverse complement strand
TGCAATTGCTATAAACCATGCTCATTCACTTAGATTCCAGGATTCATTCAAGCTATAGATGTTGTGATATATGAATAAAATTAATGTAGTTTTATCTCATAACAAGTTTCGTACTAATTCACGTAACATTTGAAATACAATTGAACCGTTTGTATTTCAAATAACACATGAATTAACTCAACTAAAGTCATGATATAAATACTAGGAGGCCTAATGTACAGCTATATAAAAGGAATAATAAAAGCATCATCAGAAAACCATATGGTAATAGAAAACAATGGAATAGGCTACAGCATAAATACTTCCATGAATACAGTAAGAAACAGCAAGCTCAATGAAGAAGGTACTGTACATACCTATCTCTATGTAAGAGAAGATATAATCAGCATATATGGATTTGCAACGGTGCAAGAGCTAGAGTTGTTTAGAAATTTAATTAAAATCAGCGGGGTAGGTCCTAAAGCTGGACTTTCCATACTGTCCCTGGCTGATGCAAATACTTTGAAGTACTCTATTTTCAATGGGGATTACAAGTTTATTTCAAAGGCATCTGGAATAGGAAAAAAAACAGCTGAAAAGATAATTATCGAACTGAAGGACAAGGTAAAGGACGAATTTTCGGGTTCTGAAATTAATGTTGGAATCGAATATCCTACTCAAGACAGTGAATTCCTTATGGAAGCCCTTGTATCTCTCGGCTTTAACAGCAACGAGGCTAAAAAAGCCCTTAATGCCATAGACAGAACAAACCTTTCAGAAGACGAGGTGCTGAAAATAGCCCTTAAAAAAATAGGGAGCTAGGATAGACTATGATAGAAAGAGAAAATGAAATAATTACATCCAGCTTGAACAAAGGCGAAGAGGAAGTTGAAAAATCACTTAGGCCTGACAGGCTCAGCCAGTATATAGGTCAGGAAAAAATAAAGGAAAAGCTTAGCATCTTCATAGAAGCAGCAAAACTTAGGGAAGAGCCACTTGACCATGTCCTTCTCTATGGTCCTCCTGGACTTGGAAAAACCACTTTGTCTACAATCATTTCTCATGAGATGAATGTAAACATAAGAATTACTTCAGGTCCCGCCATTGAAAGACCGGGTGATCTGGCAGCAATACTCACAAACCTTAATGAAAATGATGTGCTTTTTATTGATGAAATTCACAGACTAAACAGAAGTGTGGAGGAAGTATTGTATCCTGCAATGGAAGACTATGCCCTTGATATAATTATTGGAAAGGGACCCTCTGCAAGGTCTATAAGGCTTGACCTTCCAAAATTCACACTCATAGGTGCGACAACTAGAGCGGGATCCCTTTCGTCACCTCTCAGAGACCGGTTTGGAGTGGTATGCAAGCTTGACTACTATTCTGAAGAGCAACTTATTGAAATTGTTAAAAGATCCGCCGACATACTTTCTATTGAAATGAGGGAAGAAGGTGCTTTTGAAATTTCAAGACGTTCAAGGGGAACACCAAGAATTGCAAACAGAATTTTAAAAAGAGTAAGAGACTATGCCCTTGTAAAGGGAGATGGAATAATAGATGAAAATATTTCATATAAGGCTCTTGATATGCTCGAAATAGATTCCCAGGGATTTGATAATATAGACAGGAAACTTTTAAGGACCATAATAGATTTCTATAACGGAGGTCCTGTTGGTATAGATACCATAGCTGCATCCATTGGAGAGGAAAGCATAACAATAGAAGATGTTTGCGAGCCATATCTTATGCAGAAGGGATTCTTAAGCAGGACTCCAAGGGGAAGGATAGCTACTGAAAAGGCATACAGATATTTCAACCTGACAAGAAGGGACAATGAACAAGTCATTTTTGACAGCGAGGAATAGAATGAAGAGACTAAAGAAAATTTTATTAATTTCCGTAATTCTTGTAATGTTTTTTTCAACTACATCTTATGCATATGACATCAAGGTAAGAATTAGGTCACCTAGACAGGAAAATGAGTATTTTTCAATATCATCAGAAGATGACCTTGTGCTGAACTATTCAGGAGATGAAGTCAAAGCGCTTTTTTCACTGAAAACCAGTGACATTACTGCCAGGGTCAACGGATATTACAGCAGTCATGAAGACTACAGATACTACGGCAAAGAAGACCATTCTACAGATATTGGTCCTTGGTCACTGTACTTTGTGGACTCTGAAACTGAGAACCATGATGAAATATTGTCTTTGAAGGAAGAAATGAAGGAGAGCTGTGATATAGACAGCTATATATATGCAACAGGCAATGAGTATCAACTTTGGTCAGGACAGTTTACTTCTGAAGATGATGCAAAAAAAGCAAGGGAAGAATATGAAGATGATTACAACCTTGTTTTGTCTTTGAATCGCGATGAAGACGTCATATATTTATATGATGAAAATGAAGATATTCTCGTTGCCATACCAAACGACTCAAATTTCACTGTCTGCAGCGGTGATGAAGGAAATTATGTAAATATTGATAGCAAGCCCTACAGGGGCTGTGTAGGGTTCTATATTATAGAAGGGTGCAAGCTCCTGTCAATAAATACGGTTGAACTGGAAGACTATCTAATGGGTGTAGTGGCAAGTGAGATGCCTGCATCATGGCCTTTGGAAGCATTAAAGGTGCAGGCTATAGCTGCCAGGACCTATGCGGTTGCAAATACGGGAAATAGTTCTTCTTCAATATATAATGTATCAGACAATCAAAACAGCCAGGTATACAATGGTGTATGGGGTGAAAAATCGTCTACAAACATGGCCATTGCGGAGACCGAAGGTGAAATGATCTACTACAATGACACCATGATTGAAGCATATTATCATTCGACTTCTGGAGGATCTACGGATAATTCTGAAAATGTATGGGCCTATCCGCTGCCCTATATAAAAGGAGTAGAGGACCATTATTCCGATATATCTCCTTATACGGATTGGGATATGGACTTTACAGAAGATGACCTTATAGATATACTAAATGAAAATGACTATGGAGTAGAGAAGATATATTCAATAATGGAAAGTATAGTTTCTGAATTCAACAGAGTAATTGAGCTTTCAATACTTACGGATGTCGGTGAAATCATTCTTGAAAAGGAAGAAGCCAGAAGGATTATTGGATACAGCAAGTTAAAAATTACCTGGTATGACTTTGATGGAAACAACAAGTCCATGGTACTTACTGCAGAAGGATCTGTTGAAAAAAACCTTGGAGGTTTGTCGGTTCTAAGGGAAAAAGTCCATGAAAGTATCTCCTTTGAAGATAACAACAAAGTAATTACTTCAGAGGGAAAGCTTTTTATTCCGTCTTGTCCCGACAACTATACAATTATAGGAAAAGGATTTGGACATGGCCTTGGCATGAGCCAGTATGGAGCCAAGTCAATGGCTGACGAAGGTTTCGACTGCAATGAAATATTAAAACATTATTATTATGGAGTTGACATAAAATGAAAGATGATAAATTGACAACGTCGGATTTTACCTTTGACCTGCCTGAGAGTCAGATAGCACAGACACCTATCGTAAACAGGGAGCAGTCAAAGC
>JAUVAG010000253.1 GCA_030591825.1 Dethiosulfatibacter sp. | reverse complement strand
GTTGTCGGCGGCTACGTTAATTAGGCCTGATTTTTCAACCCATTCAGCTGTTATTGTATTTGAAGCGGAAGTTCTAACAGCTTCGTTTATTGAATGATACACGTTTCTTCTTTCGGATTCAGGTATTGTAGCAACTGTTTCTTCTACTAAATCTAGTATCTCATCGTAGAAGTCTACATATTCCTTGGCAGCCGATTCTCTTCCTGTAATCTTTCCTATGTCTTCAACAAGCTTTTTCTCTTCTTCCATGGAGTTGAATTCCACTACATAGTATGGAATATTCAGGTTTTCAATTTTTTCTATCTCTCCCTTGTTCCAGAAAAGAGGTGCATCAAGAAGGATGATGTCAGGGTCCGAATTCAGCAGTTCTTCAATATTTACTATTCCTCCTACCTTTGGAAGGTAGATGTCGTTTATGGAAGGTTCCATATTGAGAATCAGCTTGTCTCTTTTTAGGCCGTTGCTGCAGGAGGTAATCATATCTCCTTCATCTAGCATAATAATTATATGACCTGCAACTGTATAAAGGGCTGATATGCTTTCCACTTCCTCGGGAATGTATACTGTCCTTCCTGCAGAGTCTACTACTGTTTCGAGATTGGGATTTACGGGTACCTCTGAAATTGGCTCCGCTGAGGATTCACTTGTGCTGCATGCTGATAATGTCAGGGATAGTATCAGCATTAATGCCAATAGCAATGATGTAATCTTATTTTTCTTCATTTTCTGTTCCTCCGATGGGTACTATGTGTTTTTTATTGTTGTCATATGTAAGTATTTTAGATTTTACTCCGTAGATATCATAAATATGCTCTTCAGTCAATACTGTACTTGGTAGTCCCTGGTATTTGATTCTTTTGTCCGATAACATGATTACGTTTGTGTTTAGATGGTGATTTTCAAAATAGAAACTGTGGTTTGGAAAATGCGTTGACATTATTATTGTCTTGCTCTTGTTTATGCAGAGACTTTTAATCATTTCCAAAAACATTATTTCATTCCTGTAGTCTAGGGACGCCGTAGGTTCGTCCATTATTATTATGTCCGATTCCTGGGCAAGGGACCTTGCAAGGACTACAAGTTGTCTCTCTCCTCCGCTTAGCTTGGTGAAGAGGTTGTCTCTGAATTTTTCCATCCCTACCATTTTCAAGGCTTCAAGTGCAATTTTCGTGTCACTACCATTTGGTGATGAAAATATTGAATGGTAGGGAGTTCTTCCCATTAGTACTATTTCAAGTACGGAATAGGGAAAGATATGTCCCTTTTCCTGGGGAACGTAGCTGAAAAGCTTTGCTCTTTCCCTGGGGGACAGCTTGTTCAGCTCTCGTCCCCTGAAGGACATGGAGCCTTTGTCTATCTTGTTCACTCCAAGGATGCAGTTTATGAGTGTTGTCTTTCCACATCCGTTTGGTCCTATTATGGATAGAAGCTCTCCCTTTTTTACATGGAAGCTTATGTTGTCCAGTACTTCCTTATTTTCATATGAAAAGCTTATATTGTCTATTATGAGCATTTTACCACCCACTTCCCTTTGTTTTTTTCAGAACATAAACATAGAATGGTGCACCCAGAAGTGAGGTTAGTATTCCAAGAGGAATTTCACTTCCCGTGAGGGTACGGCTTATAATGTCTATTACTACAAGGTAGAAGCTTCCCAGTGCAAGACTTACAGGTATGAGCTTTCTGTTGTCTGTACCAACCATCATACGACCAAGATGAGGGATTACAAGCCCTACCCATCCTATGGTTCCTGCGATTGATACAGCACCTGCAGTTGAAAGGCTTGCAAACGCTACAACAAGACCTCTATTAAGTTTTGTATTAATACCAAGTGTTCTTGCATCACGTTCACCCATTGACAGTACGTTTATCCTCCATTTCATGAGGATCATTCCTCCAACTCCAAGGAATATGGGTATGAAGGATATTGCAATGTCCTTAAAGCTGCAGCTTGCCAAGCTTCCCATTAGCCAGAAGGTAATGGCTGGTAGCTCGTTGAAGGGGTCTGCAACATATTTACCTAAAGATATGAGAGATGAAAATACGGAAGACACTATAACTCCTCCAAGTACCAGCATTATTGTGGGATTTGACTTGTATATTCCTGCTATAAGTGTGCTTAGACCTACGGCTATCATGCCGAAAATAAATGCGAAAAGTACTGTGTAGAAATTGACTTCGTTGAATAATATGATGGCAAGTATTGCACCAAAACCTGCGCCGGAACTAACGCCTAGAATTCCTGCATCTACCAGAGGGTTTTTGAACATGCCTTGAAGAGAGGCTCCACTGACTGACAGTGCCCCTCCCACTATTATGCCGCCAATAGCCCTTGGTAGCCTTATATCCCATACTACTGACTGCTCTATTGGTGTTGATATTGTTATTATTTCTGGAACTATTTTATTAAATAGTGAGATGTCTTTTAAAAAAGTTAATATCTTATATATTATTATATCCGGCACTGTAGCCACGTTAATGGGATATCTTCCAATGAAGAGTGATGCTATGACGCTTAATATGGGCAGAAGTACCAGAATAAAATAAAACGACTTTTTGTTTTTTATCATTTGGCCTTGCTTCTTCTAATAAATACTACAACAAGGGCAATTATGAAGATTGCAGCTATTGTAATTACATTTGAGTCTATTCCTGTAGATACTGTTGAAAATGATACAGTGAGTTCATCTTCCAGTGTGTTTCCGTTCTTTCCTGACATGTCGCCGTTTATTTTCAATGTATAGGTCATATTTTCTGCAAATCCCTCAGTTGGTGTAATCTTTATAATTCTCTTCTGGTCCGGATGTATCTGATCGTCATCCATAAATACTTCAATCGTCACATCATTATCATCTGAATCCACAAGCTTGAAGCAGGCCATGTTGTTTTCCCTGATTGAGCTGTTGATTACATTGTTTGAAAATGAAAGCTTGATCACTTGGTCTACGGGGATGTCTTTTGCTCCGTCAACAGGCATTGTCTCCGTTATTGTAAGTAGACTCTGTTCATTATTGTCTCCTGCAAACGCAGTCATTGAAAGCATCATAACCATAATTATTGAAAATACTAATATTCTTTTCATAAGTCCTCCTAGAATACAAAAAACCCGCTACAATGTGATTGGCGGGTTAACTTAATCCTTTTCACAATGGAAGGCATGCCCGTTTCCAGACATACCCTGGCTTTAACTCCGTAGTATCCTTAGGAGTTAAAACTCGGATTTCTATGTAGCTTAAGAAAGTTAAAATATACATAATCCCGTAAGCGTTGGTATTATGTATTTAAGGAAACTTTCTTTCGCATCTTAATAACCGCTATGGTCACATGAAGCGTGACCCGGTTAACGCAGCAAAGCTGCTTTCTTGTAGTCTAAGAAAGTTAAAAACGCGTAATCCCTTGAAGCGTTGGTATTACGCCGTTAAGGAAACTTTCTGCGACCTCTTAATATCCGTTATGGTCACATGAAGCGTGACCCGGATAACGCAGCAAAGC
>JAUVAG010000038.1 GCA_030591825.1 Dethiosulfatibacter sp. | reverse complement strand
GTTTGAAAAAGCAAGGATAATTACTTCTTCAATGAGAGTGGACAATGTTGTTTCAAACATAGGGTCCATGTCAAGGAGCAAGGCTCAGGATTTTATGAAATCAGGCAATGTAAAGCTGAACTGGAGCAATGATATCAGCAGAAACAGACTACTTGAAGAAGGAGATGTATTGTCATTGAGAGGAAAAGGTAAGTATAAAATATCCGGAATAGTAGGACATAGTAAAAAGGGAAATATTGTTTTGGAGATAGATAAGTATATTTAATGGAGGAATTATGGTAATAGGAATTATAGGAGCAATGGACGAGGAAGTATTGCTTCTCAAGAAAAAGATAGAAAATATAAAAGAAACAGATTGTTTAAATTTTAAAATTTACAGTGGTGAATATGCAGGAAAGAAAGTTGTATTCATGAGGTCGGGTATAGGAAAGGTGAATGCTGCTGTTTCTACCCAGATACTGATTAACAATTTCAAGGCATCATCAATAATTAACACTGGAATAGCAGGTTCCCTGTCGGAATCCATATCCATTGGAGATATTGTCATATCTAATGAAACTCAACAATATGATATAGATGTTACTGTATTCGGGTACAAGGAAGGGGAAATCCCAAGAATGGATACTTCAATATTCAAGGCTGATGAAAACATGATTAAGATTTGCAGCGACCTTATTGAAGGAGAAGCAAAGGTTCATGTAGGAAAAATAGTGTCCGGAGACAGGTTTGTAAGCAAAAATGAATTGAAGGTAAAACTAAGGAATGAATTCAATGCTCTTTGCGTAGACATGGAGAGTGCATCCATTGGACATGTATGCCACCTTTACAAAACTCCATATGTTGCAATAAGGTGCATATCTGACAATGCAGATGAAGCAGCTGAAGACAAGTATAATGACTTCGACAAGTATGCAGCAGAGATTAGTGCCAAAATAACATTAAAAGCCATAGAATTATTATAGGAGAACATCATGCATATTATTATTGTATTGTTGCTTGTGGTCATTGATCAAATAAGCAAATATTTTGTTTTGGAATTGCTGAAGTTTTCAAATTCAATGATTCTAATAGACAATTTTCTGAAGCTTAATTATGTGGAAAACAGAGGAGCTGCATTTGGAATATTGCAGAATCAACAGTTGTTTTTCATTATAATCACGTCTGTTGTAATTGGTGCAGTTGTCATTTATAGGATAAAGGTCAATGGATTCAACAGGGTTGCGAATTTTTCCCTTGACCTTATAATAGCAGGAGCATTGGGAAATCTTGTTGATAGGTTAAGGTTCAACTATGTTGTGGATTTTATAGATGTGAATTTCTGGGGTTTTTATGATTTTCCTGTATTCAATTTTGCAGACATTTGTGTAGTTGTAGGAACATTGCTGCTGGCCGTGTTGATTATTCTTGACAGATACGAGATTGATAAGATATGAAGATGGAAATTGAATTCAAAGGTGAAAGTGTCAGGATTGACATGTTTTTAAAGGAAACATGCCAAGATATGTCAAGATCCTATCTTCAGAAGCTTATAAAAAACAACAACGTTTATGTAAACGGGAAGTGTAGAAAAAAGAATTATATATTGAGCGAAGGGGACCAAATAGAGTTTGAAGTGCCAGAACCAGTAGAGTTGAAGGTTGAAGCGGAAGACATACCCCTTGAAATAGTATATGAAGATGACTGTCTAGCCGTTGTTAACAAACCCAGGGGAATGGTTGTCCATCCTGCACCGGGAAATTATAACGGTACTATGGTTAATGCCTTGCTGTACAAGCTGGATAATTTATCTTCCATAAACGGTATCATAAGACCGGGAATAGTCCATAGGATAGACAAGGATACTACAGGACTCCTTGTTGTTGCAAAGGATGACAATTCCCATAAGGTCCTGAGTGAAGAGCTAAAAGATAGGAAAACAGGAAGATTTTATGTTGCCCTTGTTCACGGGAATGTTAAAGATGACGAGGGAATAATAGAACAACCCATTGGAAGAGATTCCAGGAATAGGAAAAAAATGGCAGTAACAGATAAGAATTCAAAATATGCTCTTACTAGGTTTAAGGTCTTGAGACGCTACGGAAAATATACATATATTGAGTTGATTCTTGAAACCGGACGTACCCATCAGATAAGGGTTCACATGACATACAAGGGACACCCTATAGTGGGTGACGAGGTCTACGGTAGAAAAGATAATGAGTTTAAAATGAAAGGTCAGCTTCTTCACGCCAAGAAGATTTCATTTGTTCATCCTGAAAAAGGAGAACTCATGGAGTTTGATGCTGAATTACCTGAAGATTTCAGCAAGGTGTTAAATATATTGGAGGGAAGATTATGAAAACCAAAGCATTTATAATGGACGAGAAATCCGTAACAAGAGCGTTGACTAGGATTTCCCATGAAATTATTGAAAGAAACAAGGGGATTGAGAATTTGGTTGTCATTGGAATAAAATCCAGAGGGATTCCAATGGCAAAGCGAATCATTAGTATAATCAAGGATATAGAAGGTGAATCGGTACCCTATTATAGTCTTGATATATCTATGTATAGGGATGACGTAAACAATGTTGACAGCATAAATATTAACAAGGAAAAAGATATGGATGTAAAGGACAAGGTAGTAATACTTGTAGATGACGTACTCTTTACTGGTAGAACTGTAAGGGCTGCAATGGATGCAATCATAGATCAGGGAAGACCTAAGAAGATAGAACTTGCCGTTTTAATTGACAGGGGACACAGGGAACTGCCAATACGTGCTGATTTCGTTGGGAAAAATGTTCCAACGTCAAGAAGCGAAAGGGTGACTGTTCACATAGAGGAGCTTGACGGCCTCAATCAGGTTCTTATTGAGGAGTAAGTCAAGTATTGAAGTGAATAATCAGCCGGGCTGCATTTCAGCTGGAATTAATCCAACTGAAATGCAGCCTTTTATTAAAGCACTTTAGTTCTTGATTTCAGGTTTTTTTGGTTCAATAATCAGTGAATAATTTTCGTGGAATATGACAAAACCGGGTTTTGCTCCCTTAGGTTTCTTTACGTTGTATCTTTGAGTATAGTCTATTTCTACTTTTTGTTGTTTGTTATTTTTGCTGTAGAAGGCAGCATAGGAAGCAGCTTCTTCGATTGTTGAATCCGGAATATCTTTACCTTCAGCTCTAACTATAACATGTGAACCGGGAACATTCTTGGCATGGAGCCATAAATCTTCCTTGGAAGACATTTTAAAGGTTATGAGGTCATTTTGAATATTGTTTTTCCCTATGAGTATTTCAAATCCGTCTTTTGACACAAGACATATTGGTTTGCTTTTTCCTATCTTGGGTTTCTTTTTTTCCATTGTGTTGATATAACGTGTTTCGTATAGTTCTTTTTTTATTTCCTCAAGTACCTCTATTTCAGATACTGATTCAAGGTTGTATAGTATGTTTTCTAGATATTCTATGTTTTCTTTTGTGATTTTTATTTGTATCTTTAAGTTTATTTCGGCAGTTTTAAGCTTGTTGTATCTTTTGTAGTACTTCTGGGCGTTTTGGGAAGGGGTAAGTCTTTTGTCCAGTCTTATTTCAACCTGGGAATTATCTATATAGTTTATAGCTTCGAGCATTTCATCATCCTTGTTGATTTTGTATATATTTGCAATAACAAGATCACCATATGTTTTATAAATATCCCTGTTTTTAGATTTTGTTAGTTCCTGCAGGAGTTTTCCAAGCTTTTTTTTGTTTTTGTCAAGAAGACTTGAAATTTTCTTTCTGAGGTTGGATGTTTTCTGTTTAAAGCTGTTGAAGTTTGCCTTCTCATAATAGAAAACATCAAGAATTTCATTTACTGAGTTGTAATCAATTGGAGAACATCCTTCTAGATGAGTCATTCTGAAACAGTGGAAATCCAAATATTCTCCTGATTCTTCGTCAGCATATACAATAGGGGAATAATCTTTATTTTCAATGTTTTTTTTCAATTTTGAAATCGTACTGTAAAGAAGGTCTATTTTGCCTTCATCAAGTTCGCCAAGAAAATTATTTTCACTCAGAGATGATCTGTGGCAAAGTTCTCTGGATAAAAATGGGCTCATTCCATAAAAAGATTTGACTATGAATTTTCCCAACTGTAGTCCCTGGTTGGACTCAACAAGAATTTTTTTGAATATCTCATCATCTATTTTCATCAAATTTATTTTTTTGTCGAAAATTGGAGCGAGATATTTCACGCCTGGGAAAATTTGTCTTTTTGAGCTGACATTGTAGCCGATTCTTTTTATTGAATCAAGAACCTTGTTGTTTGAATCAGTCAACACTATATTGCTGTGTTTTCCCATGATCTCTATGAACAGTCTTTTTATAGCAAAGGTTTTAAGTTCGTCCCTTGTTTCAATTTCTAGCATAACTATTCTATCCATGTTGATTTGAATGATTTTTCTGATTATTCCGCTTGTTAGATGCTTTCTCAAGAACATGCAGAATGAAGGGGGTGTCTGTGGGTTCTTAAAGGTTTTACTGGTTGTATTAAGCCTTGGGAAGGAGCTGTTTGCTGAAAGAATAAGCTTTGTGTTTCCCTTGGATGATCTTAAGTTTAAAATGATTTCTTCCTTTTCAGGCTGGTAAATCTTATCTATTTTACTTCCTTTAATGGTATTGTTAAGTTCGGAAACAACACTGCTTAGGAAAAATCCGTCTAATGCCATATTTTTCTCCTTGAAATAATTTATCCTCTTATATTATAATGTTTCATTGATAATTACAATCATTGATGTTAAGATATAGTATAAATAATTATACGAATAATTACCCGGGAGGAATTAATGAACTTTGTAGGCAGTATGACAGGCTTTGGAAAAGGCGAACACACAAACGAAAATATTAAGTTTTCTGTTGAGATAAAAACAATCAACAACAGATACAATGATATAAATATAAGAACACCTAAATACATTAGAAGCTTTGAAGACAAAATAAGAAGAATTATAAAAAAACGCATAAGCAGAGGTAGGGTGGATGTTTCTGTCACTTATGAAATGCTTAAGGAGAGCGATGTTGAGGTTAAGGCCAACATACCCGTTGCAATACTTTACAAGAAAGCGTTAGAGGAACTGATAGAGGTTTTAGAACTTGAGGAATCACCATCTTTGGATACATATTTAAAGCTTCCTGATATTCTTGAAACAAGAAAATCAGAGGAAGGTGAAGATGAAACATGGATTGTTCTTGAGGAAGCTATTGAAAATTCAATAAAAGAGCTTATAGACATGAGGAACATTGAAGGGGAGGAGCTTAAGAATGATATCGTCAAGCAGGCCCATAGAATCGATGTTCTTATTGATGAAATAGAAACCTATGCAGGTACTGTAGTTGAGGAATATAAACTTAAGCTTGAAAACAGAATAAGCGAGTTATTGACTGACAAGTATACAATTGATGAAAGTAAGCTATCTAATGAAATAGTGTTTTTTGCCGATAGGGCGGATATCAATGAAGAGATAGTCAGGTTTAGAAGTCATATCAAACAGATGGTTGAAACGCTAAACAAGGGCGGAGTAATAGGGAGAAAGCTTGATTTCATTCTTCAGGAAATAAACAGGGAAGCAAATACAATTGCTTCCAAGTCAAGTTCTGTTGATATTACTCAAAGAGCTGTTGAAGTCAAGAACTGTATAGAAAAGATGAGAGAACAGGTTCAAAATATAGAATAGGTGATTGTATGAGAATGATTAACATAGGTTTTGGCAACATAGTTTCGGAAGACAGGGTTATAGCTGTAATAAGTCCCGAGTCTGCCCCCATAAAAAGGGTGATTAATGATGCAAGGGATGGTAATAAGCTTATCGATGCCACATATGGAAGAAAAACCAGGGCTGTTATTGTCATGGACAGTAACCATGTTGTATTATCGGCCATTCAGCCTGAAACTGTAGCACAAAGATTTATGACTATAGATAGTATTGTAAAAGGAGTGGAAAATGACTAAAGGAGTTTTAATAGTTGTTTCGGGTCCTTCCGGGGCTGGAAAGGGCACATTATGCAAGGAATTGATTGAGAGAAACAATGATATTGCACTTTCGATATCCTGTACAACAAGAGCCTTGAGAGGCAAGGAAGTCGAAGGTATAAACTATTATTTTATTAGTACTGAGGAGTTTGAATCAAGGATTGAGAACAATGATTTTCTGGAATATGCAAGTGTATATGGAAATTATTATGGAACTCCGAAGTGGAAAGTGTTAGAATTGATTGACAAAGGTGTCGACGTAATACTTGAGATAGATATTCAGGGAGCACTAAAAGTGAAGGAAGAATATCAGGACGGAGTATTTATTTTCATATTGCCTCCATCTCTTCAGGAATTGAAGGAAAGAATAACATCCAGGGGAACAGACAGTAAAGAGGCTATTATCAAAAGAATGGATTGTGCTTATGAGGAACTAAGCTATGCATTCAAGTATGATTACGCAATTGTTAACGATTATATAGAAAATGCTGTGGACAAGATAGAAGCTATTATTGTCGCGGAAAAGAACAAGGCAAATCGTCAGAAACAATTAATAAACAGGATAAGGGAGGATTAAGATGATAAAACCGCCGATTGATGAACTATTGAAAATGGTTGAAAGCAGATACATGTTGGTAACAGTAATATCAAAAAGAGCAAGAGCGATAGTGGAAGGTGAAGAAATACTTATTAAAACAGCACAATTAAAGCCCGTAAATATTGCAGTGGAAGAATTTTACGCCGGCAAAATTGATTATGAAGTAATTAAATAAAGCTTGCTCTGCAAGCTTTATTTAATTTTCTGGAAGTACAAAAGTGATTCGTAGAAATCATTAACGAGTCTTTATGGAATGTCAAAAAATCCGAAGGGTTCCATGTACCTGCGGATTTTATTTATAATCAGGACTGTGCTTTATTGTCAGTACCTGGTATTTGGAACTTATTAAACACTGAAGGGTTTATGCTCTTTAAATATTAAATTTTTTACGGAAGTGGGACCATGATTAGGTATTGTAATATTATCATAAACAATAAATCGAGAAATACAGATAAGTCCTATTGTTACAAGATCTGCGTAGGTTCTTTCGAAGAAACATTGACAGGAAGAAGAGTACTGGTGAATTTCAACAATTCTCTTATTGTTGGACTTGTTGTATCCGAAGAGGAATATGCAGAGATTGATGAGGACAAGGTCAAGGATATAATATCGGTCATAGACGAAGAGCCAATAATGGACGGAAATAAAATCCTGCTGGCGGAATGGATAAGGGAAACATACCTTTCAAGATTCAATGAAGCTTTTTCATTGATGAATCCACCCATGACAAAGATTGAAATCCTTATAAAATCAGAATCTGACAAATCAGATATTTTTGAAGACCTTTTGCCGAAAAACAAGTGGATAGCAATAAAGAAGCTTTCTGACATTCTCAAGGACAGAAGGATATTTGATTTTTTGAAATCCTCCCTTGAAAACGGTCATGCTATAATTGAAACAAGGGACAAGTCTTTTGAAAAGAAGGTTGTTGAATCTGTTCATCTTCTTAAAACTGATTTTGAGGACTATATAAGGAAAAATTCCCACAAGCAACTTCATATACTAGCTACAGTAAGGAATGGACCTGTTGAAATAAACAAGTTGATTAAAAGTACAGGCTCAACAAGGATGCAGATTAGAAAGCTTTGTGAAAAGGGATTTGCAAAAGTTGTTGTATCTGAATCAATGAAAGACACTGTGGACAAGGTTATCAACAAGGGAGAAGTGACAATCAGTGAAAGAC
>JAUVAG010000044.1 GCA_030591825.1 Dethiosulfatibacter sp. | reverse complement strand
GCAGGAATTTATGTGTCAAGCGGTAAAATCACAAGAAAGTCCGGCATCAGGTTGTTAAGAAATGATATAGTTATCCATGAGGGGTCAATAGCTTCTCTTAAAAGATTCAAGGATGATGCATCTGAGCTTAAGACCGGTTATGAAGGTGGTCTTATGATTGAGAAATACAACGACCTTAAAGAGGGCGACATTATCGAAGCATACATAATTGAAGAAATAAAAAGGTGATGTTAGATGAAGAGTAAAAGAAAAAATAGACTCAAGCAGGATATAAAAAGATACTTGAGTGGTATAATTCATAACGATGTAAAAGATCCTAGAATGAACGAACATGTTTCTATTACGGAAGTTATGATAACTGACGACATGCACTTCGCTAAAGTTTATATCTCTATAATAGGGTCTGAAAAGAACAAAACAGAGACAGTTGAGATATTAAACAAGGCAAAAGGATATATAAGAAAAGAGCTCAGCTCAAAACTTACTACGAGAATTACACCAGAGCTGAACTTTTATCTGGACGGAAGTATCGAAAACAGCATTAGAATCAACGAGCTGCTGAAAGGCTTGAAAAACAATCAGGAATAGCAGGTATAATATGAATGCACATAATATAAATTATGTTAACGAAATGCAAATTTTGATAGAAAATTCCAACAGAATAGCTCTGATTTCCCATAAGGACCCAGACGGAGACTGTCTTGGGTCTTTACTGGGGCTTCACCATATATTGTCTGACAGGGGAATTAAATCCGATGTTTACCTTGATGGTGGAATACCTGATAACTATGCATTTTTGCCTGGTTTGGCGAAAATCAACAACAAGCCTGGAAAATCCAGTCATGATCTTGTCATTGTACTTGATTGCAGTGATTTGGATAGAACAGGCAATATGAAGGAAGTATTTCACAGAGGCAACAAAAGCATATGCATAGACCATCATGAATCAAATCTTAACTTCTGTGATATAAATATTGTGGAAAAAGACTGTAGCTCCACTGGTGAGATGATTTATAAAATGTCCAGCCAATGGGGATATGATGTAGGCAAAGATTCAGCTATTAACATTTATACGGCAATATTGACTGACACTGGAAAGTTCATATATGATAAAACTACTCCCGACACTTTTAGATGTGTTGCAGAACTGGTTGAAAAGGGAATAAATTTTACAGATATAGTTGACCACGTATATGGCAGCGAGGATAGACAGGCAGTGCTGGCAAAGTCTAAGATCCTTTCAGAGGCTGAATTTTTCTATAATGGTAAACTTTCCATCGGATTCATCAGTCAAAAGGTTCTTGAAGACTACGATGTAGAGATGAAAAACATTGACGGCTTGGTTGAATCCTTAAGAGATATAAAAAATGTTGAAATTTCCTGTATATTAAAGGAAACAGGAGAAAACAGCACTAAAATAAGTTTAAGGTCCAAGGGTGAAGTTAATGTTTCTAAAATCAGCAAATTATTCAACGGAGGCGGACATTCAAAGGCTGCAGGATTCACGTTGAAAAACAATATATATGAGGCCAAGGATTTAGTGGTTGAAAAACTTAAGGAATTTTTAGAGGATTAGAATGAATGGAATAATAAATATTTTAAAACCTACGGGAATGACTTCTCATGATGTTGTATCAAGAATCAGAAGAATAATTTCTCAAAAAAAAGTAGGACATGCAGGTACACTTGATCCTAATGCTGCAGGAGTATTGATTATTTGTGCAGGCAAGGGTACAAAACTATCAGACTATCTTATGGCTTTTGACAAGGAATATGTATTTCACGTCAAGCTTGGTCTACTGACTGATACCTTTGATATTTATGGAAAAACACTTCATGTTGACGAAAATATGAAAGAGTTTTCTATTGAAGAAATAAGGAATGTATTGGACGGTTTTCTAGGAGAGTCTTACCAGACTCCGCCAATGTATTCCGCTTTGAAGGTTAACGGTAAAAAACTTTATGAATATGCAAGAAGCAATATTGAGATAGAACGTAAAAAAAGAAGGATTTGCATAGACAGAATAGAACTGCTGGAATATGAGTTTCCCTATGTAAAAGTCAAGGTGAAAGTATCAAAAGGTACCTATATAAGGACTCTATGTTATGACATAGGTGAAAGACTTGGTACCTGTGGTACAATGGAGAATCTTGTGAGAACAGTTACAAAGACTCAGGCCATAGAAGATTCATACACCCTTGAGGAGATTGAAAATTTGTACAGACTGGGAGACTTAAGCTTTCTCAAGAAATATGATGAAGTGTTTAATCTTGATTCCATTATGTTTGATGACAACGATATTGACAAGCTTAAAAATGGAATAAAAGTAAAAATAAAAGACAGTAGTAGTTTGAAAGATATATTCTATATAAGAGATGCAAAAGGTGACATTCTTGGTATAGGAGAAAAATCAGATGAACATCTGATTAAAATAAAGAAACGATTGATCTAGGAGAAAACATGAAACATATTACAGCAGCAATTGGTAATTTTGATGGAATTCATATAGGACATGATGAAATAATCAGAAATTGCATAGAAATAGGCAATCATAATTCTCAGCAAAAAAAGATCATAACATTCGAGTATGAATTTGCAAATATATCCAACAATGCAAAAAGAATGAAAAAAATATATGGTAAAAATGGAAAGATAGGATCTTTGAGGAATTACAGTATTGACGACATTATCTTCTATTCTCTTGATGAGGATACTGCCAAAATGTCTCCTGAGGAATTTATTTCAGAAGTCCTTGTTGAAAAGCTTCAGATAAAAAACATTGTAGTAGGTTTTAATTTTAGATTTGGATACAAGGCCATGGGAGATATTGGATTGTTGAAATATTTAAGTAAAAAATATGATTATAATGTTTATATCATTGATGCTATTAAGAAGGATGACATAGTTGTCAGTAGCTCTATTATAAGAACTATGATAGAAGATGGGGATATTGAAAGTGTTAACGGGCTTCTTATGGAAAGATACAGAATGGATATTAGAGACCATGACATAAATACAACACAAAGAAACATTATAGAGTTTGGAAATATGAATTTTGCATATCCACCAACCGGGGATTATCTTGTGTTTGTTAATGATGGATTTCAACATGTTAAGATTAAAAATACCGGTACTGAATTTCTCTTGGAAACTGAAAATGAAATGAATACCCATCTAATTGAATTCATTAAAAAGATTAATTGAAATAATCAAATAATCTAATTTACAAAACAATTAAAATGTGTTAAAATACTAGGTGTTCCAATATCTATGTTCTTCGACACCTCGACGAATACATGGATATTGGTGAAAATAAAATTCGGAGGAAATACAATGGCATTAACTAAAGATGAAAAACAAGGCATAATAGCTGAGTACAGACTGAGTGATACTGATACAGGTTCACCGGAGGTACAAATAGCGGTATTGACAAATCAAATCAATCAGTTGACTGAGCACTTGAAAGTCAACAAAAAGGATCATCACTCAAGAAGAGGTCTGTTGAAAATGGTTGGTAAGAGAAGAGGTCTTTTAAAATACCTCACAAAGAAAGATATTGTAAGATACAGAAGCATCATAAGTAGACTTGGATTAAGAAGATAACAAGAGCGGGGTTCACCCGCTCTATTTTTTAATTAATATTAAGGGTTTCATACCCTAAAGTACTTATATAAAAGGAGGAAAATATGGAGAATATTTTTGAATATGAACTTGCTGGACGCAAACTTAAACTGACATTTAACAAACTGGCAGGTCTTGCAAATGCAGCTTGTCTTGTAGAATATGGAGAAACTGCAGTTCTTGCTGTTGCAACAGCTTCAAAGGAACCAAGAGAAGGTATAGATTTCTTCCCATTGGGAGTTTTTTATGAAGAAAAAATGTATTCTGTAGGTAAAATTCCTGGAGGATTCATTAAAAGAGAAGGAAGACCTAGTGAAAAGGCAACTTTGACTTCAAGACTTATAGACAGACCCTTGAGACCGCTTTTCCCTAAAGGATTTAGAAACGATGTACAGATTGTAACTACAGTAATGTCTGTAGACCAGGATTGTTCACCAGAAATTACAGCCATGATAGGATCTTCTGCTGCACTTACGATTTCCAATATTCCATTTGACGGTCCTACTGGAGCAGTTAATGTTGGTCTAATAGACGGCAAGTATGTTGTAAATCCAAATACTGAACAAAGAGAGTTGTCACAACTTGACCTTACTGTATCTGGTACAAAAGATGCAATTATGATGGTTGAAGCAGCAGCAAATATCCTGTCTGAAAAGGTAGTTCTTGAAGCGATACTTTTTGCTCATGAAGAAATCAAGAAAATATGTGATTTTATAGAAAGTATAAGAAATGAGATAGGCAAGGAAAAACTTGATATCAACATGTTCAAGCCTCTTGAAGAAATTGAGAAGGAAATAATTGAATATTCTGACAACAAGTTTGAAGAAGCTTTAATAATAGAAGATAATATAGAAAGACAAGAAAAATTTGACCAAATTAAAAAAGAGACTACTGAAGTGTTTGGAGAAAAATATCCTGACAATAAAAAAGATGTTTCTGAAGTACTGTATGGTCTTGTTAAGAATAAAATCAGGAAAAACATCCTTAAGAATGGAATAAGACCTGACAATAGAAAGATTGATCAAATAAGAACTATAACATGTGAGGTTGGAGTACTTCCAAGAACTCATGGTACAGGACTTTTCACAAGAGGACAAACACAGGTCATGACTGTTGCAACACTTGGTGTTAACAGTGATATGCAGATTGTCGATGGTATTTCAGAGGAAGAAAATAAGACCTATATGCATCACTATAATTTCCCTGGATACAGTGTTGGTGAGACTTCACCATTAAGAGGACCAGGACGAAGAGAAATTGGACACGGAGCACTTGCTGAGAGAGCACTTATTCCAGTTCTTCCAGATAAGGAAAGTTTCCCTTATACCATTAGACTTGTATCAGAAGTTTTAGCATCAAATGGATCAACTTCACAGGCCAGTGTATGTGGAAGTTCAATGTCACTAATGGATTCAGGAGTACCTATCAAGGCTCCAGTTGCTGGAATAGCAATGGGACTTATGAAAGAGGGCGAAGATGTAGCTGTATTGACAGATATTCAAGGGCTTGAAGATTTTCTTGGTGACATGGACTTTAAAGTTGCCGGCACTGAAGCAGGAATAACAGCAATGCAGATGGATATAAAGGTTCATGGAATCGACAAGGAAGTTCTTACTAAGGCATTGGAACAGGCAAGAATAGGAAGACTATTTATACTTGGAAAGATGAACAGCTGTATAGACAAGCCTAGAGAAGAAGTTTCAAAATATGCACCAAAGATTATTTACATGAAGGTGGATCCGGACAAGATCAGAGAGATCATAGGACCTGGTGGAAGAGTAATTAACAAAATCATAGAAGAAACTGGAGTTAAGATTGACATTGAAGATGACGGTTCAGTAATGATAGCAGCTACAAATCCTGAAGCAGGAAACAAGGCAAAGGCTATTGTTGAAGGAATTATTAAAGGTGTTGAAGTTGGTGACGTTTTTCTTGGAAAAGTAGCAAGAATAATGAAATTTGGAGCCTTTTTAGAAATAGGCAATGGCAAGGAAGGTCTTCTTCATATTTCCAAGATATCAGATAAAAGAGTAGACAAAGTTGAAGATGTACTGAGCATTGGAGACGAAGTTCTTGTCAAGGTTCTTGAAATAGACAAGCAGGGAAGAATAAACTTGTCCAGAAAAGATGCCGTGAAAGATAAAGCGAAATAAAACGTAAATAAATAACTGACAATCCCTCTTTATGAGGGATTTGTTTTTGACAGGAGGAAACATGATTCACAAAATTGTTTTAGACAACGGTTTAAGAATAGTTTTTGAACAGGTTGATTATGTGAATTCAGTCACTACTGGAATCTGGGTAGGGGCAGGCTCCATTAACGAAACTGATGAGAATAATGGAATATCACACTTAATAGAACATATGTTGTTCAAAGGTACTAAAAAAAGAAGTTCTGCCGATATAGCTGAAGAAATGGATAGTATGGGAGGACAGCTTAATGCCTTTACTACCAAGGAATGCACTTGTTTTTATACAAAAGTGACTTCATACAACTTTGAAACAGCCCTTGATGTTTTGTCAGATATGATATTTAATTCTGTTTTTGATGAAGAAGAACTTGAAAAGGAAAAGAAGGTAATTTTTGAAGAAATCCTCATGTATGATGATTCTCCGGAAGATTACGTACATGAACTGCTGACCAAGATATCCTTTAAAGGGAATTCAATTGCATATCCAATATTAGGAGATGCTTCTACTGTGAGCAAAATTGGTGTTGCAGATATAAAGAAATATATGGAGAATAATTATACTTCTGACAATATAGTTATTTCAATTGTTGGTAATATTTCCCCGGATGAAGTTAAAGCCTTGTGTTCCAATTATTTTGGCGAGTTCAAAAAAAGCAAGGCTGAAACATTGAAAGACAGTACATATAGATATAAAAACAACAGTGAAAGTGTTCATAAGAGTATTGAGCAATATCATTTTTGTATTGGCGTAGAAGGTTATGAAAGAAACAATGAAAACTACTATGCTTCAAACATACTTAATAATATTATTGGTGGAAGTATGAGTTCAAGACTTTTTCAGAATATCAGAGAAAAAAGCGGACTTGTATACACTATATATTCATTCAATTCCAGCTATAGGTCTGCAGGACTCTTCGGAATATACTCAGCGCTTAAAGAAGACAGCATAAACGAAGTTGTAAGCAGAGTTAAAATAGAATTGGACAGTCTGAAAAAGGGCAATATTACCAAAAGTGAATTTGAGAGATCTAAGTCGCAGATTCAAGGCAACTATATATTAAGCCTTGAAAATACATCAAACAGGATGACTGTTCTTGGAAGAAGAGAACTTTTCTACAATGAAACAATTAATCCGGAAGATATAGTCAATACAATTAAAAACGTGGAATACAATGATATTATAGAAGTATCGAGAGATCTTTTCAACTGCGACAAATACAATATTGCATTGACTGGAAATGTAGAAAAAAACAAGGATGTAATCAAGCTATTTGATTTTTCATAGGAGGACCATGATGATAGTAAAGATCAAAAAAACAAACGATTTTAAAATGCCTCAATACAAGACGGAAGGATCTTCAGGCATGGATCTCAGTGCAGATATTGAGGAACCAATAGTACTGAAACCTTTGGAAAGATATCTTGTACCAACAGGTATTTATATAGAAATACCTGTTGGATACGAAGCTCAAATAAGAGCGAGAAGTGGTCTTGCCATTAAAAATGGAATTAGTCTTGTAAATGGTATCGGAACAATCGACAGCGATTACAGAGGAGAAATTAAAGTAATACTTATCAATCTGGGTGGAGAAGATTTCACAATAAACAGAGGTGACAGAATTGCCCAGATGATATTTGCCAAGGTTGAAATAGCAGATATTGAAGAAGTTGAGATAGTTGACGAAACAGCCAGAGGAGCGG
>JAUVAG010000218.1 GCA_030591825.1 Dethiosulfatibacter sp. | reverse complement strand
TCAGGTATCGGATGTTCATCACGAGCTCCAGGATATATGGACTTCAATACTCTTCACACAACTCACGGAAGAGCACTTGCATTTGCAACGGGTATCAAAATGTCTCAACCCAACCTTAAGGTAATAGTACTTACTGGTGACGGAGACTGTTCTGCAATCGGTGGTAACCACCTTATACATGCAGCAAGAAGAAACATAGATATTACAACGGTTGCATTCAACACCAGTATTTACGGAATGACTGGAGGACAGTATTCGCCTACAACTCCATCAGGAGATTATGGAACTACTGCTCCTTATGGAAATATAGATAAGAGCTTTGACCTTTGCAATCTTGCAAATGCTGCAGGAGCTACATACGTTGCCAGATCTACTGCATATCATGCTAAACAACTTACTACATATATCGAGAAAGCTATCATGAATGAAGGATTCTCATTTGTTGAAGCGGTTAGTTCTTGTCCTACATACTATGGAAGAAAGAACAAGAAGGGCAGCGCTGTTAAAATGATTCAGAATTTAAAAGACGAATATATAGACATCAAGGTTGCTGAGAAGAAGCCTGAGCTTGCAGAGTGCAAAACTCTCATGGGTGAATTCTACAATAAGCCTGAAGAAGAATATACAGCTAAATATCAAAAAATTATCGATATGTTCATAAAGGAGAACTAATATGTCTAAGCAATATGAAATTAGATTAAGTGGTTCAGGTGGACAGGGACTTATCCTTGCAGGAATTATCCTTGCTGATGCCAGTCTTATTCAAGGAATAAACGGAGTGCAGTCTCAATCTTATGGACCTGAAGCAAGAGGCGGAGCCAGCAAAGCTGAAGTAATAATCAGCACTGAAGAAATAAATTACCCAAAAGTACAGCAGTGTGATCTTCTTCTATGCCTTACTCAAAAATCTTATGACGAATATATTGCATCATTAAAAAATGATGGTATACTAGTTATAGATGACAGTATTGAAACTAATGTTGCAACTGATGCAACAATATACAAGTTGCCAATACTGAAAACAGCAATAGAAGAGATGAAAAAACCTATGGTTGCAAATATTATATCCTTGGGTGCGATCAGCAATATACTTGATATTCTTGAGGAAAAGAATATCTTAGAAGCTGTACTTAAGAGAGTACCTCCAGGAACTGATAAAATAAACAAGGAAGCTTTCAACAAAGGTATATCTCTTTTATAATTCACTATTAAGGATGATAATATGAACATAGATGCCAACGATGACGTAATCAGAATTATTCAGAACAGTTATTTTAAGTTCAGCAAGGGACAGAAGGCTATAGCGCAGTTTATTATTGATCATTATGACAAGGCAGCTTTCATGACTGCTTCAAAAATTGGACAGACTGTAGATGTAAGTGAATCCACAGTTGTTAGATTCGCAACAGCCCTTGGTTTTGACGGTTATCCTGAGTTGCAGAAATCACTTCAGGTAATGATTAAAAACAAACTTACTACCGTTCAGAGGATATCTCTTGAAGAAGACCAGGATGATTCTGATGAATTCATCAAAAAGGTTTTGAAAAACGAAGTTGCTTCCTTGAAAAACTACCTGGAAGAACTGGATCAGGAACGGCTTGAAAAAGCAGCGGATATGGTTTTCAATGCAAAAAAGATTTATATTCTTGGAATGAGGGTGTCATACACCCTTGCACTGTACCTGGGATTTTATCTTGATGTAATTCTTGATAATGTTAAGGTGCTCAACTCAGGTTCGAACTCACTCTTTGAGCAAATTGTAAGAATAAGTGAAGACGACCTCTTTATAATCATCAGTTATCCAAGATATTCGAGGCAATCTATGGATGCAGTAAATTTTGTTAAAGACAGGAATGCAAAAATTCTGGCTATTACAGATACTGAATCTTCACCTTTTTACGCACTGTCTGATATTGCACTACTTGGAAAAAGTAACATGGTTTCCTTTGTCGATTCTCTTGTAACACCTATGGCTGTAATAAACTCTCTGATTATGAGTGTTGGGATTAGAGAAAAAGACGATGTAGTACATTATTTTGATATTTTGGAAAATGCATGGGACAGATATAGTATTTATAAGAAGCCCCTTGAAGAAGATAATTAGCAGCTTATTGCCATTGTAAAAAAACCGGTCAAAAACCGGTTTTTTTATTTATTAATTGTTATTTTTTATTGTATTGAAGCCATTTTTATAATATAATATCAGAGGTGATTTTTATGAAGACTATCAGAGGTGCAATAACAGCAGACTATAATACTGAAAATGATATCAAAAAAAGTACTATAGAACTGCTTGAAGGTGTCATCAAGGAAAATTCTTTAAACCATGATGATATTGAAAGTGTAATTTTTACAGTAACAAACGATTTAACAAAATCCTATCCTGCAAAACATGCAAGGGAAATGGGACTTGAAAACCCTACCTATATGTGCATGCAGGAAATGCATGTAGAAGGAAGCTTGCGAAAATGCATAAGGATTTTGATGTTTGCAAGAATGGAAAACAGGAAACCGAATCATGTATATCTTAAAAATGCAAGTCGATTAAGACCTGATTTAAGCAGGGAAAGCTGATATGATTATAGCTATCGACGGACCTGCAGGAGCAGGCAAAAGCACTATTGCAAAGAAGCTTGGTGAAAAAATGGATTATATGTATCTCGATACAGGAGCCATTTACAGAACCATAACTCTATATCTATGTAATAAAAACATAGATATAGAAAACAAAAGGATACTGGCTGATTCTCTATCAAATATTGATATGAAGTATACTATGGATCATATCTACCTTAATGGAAAGATAGTTGATGATGATATTAGAACAGAGTCCATATCGCAAAAGACTTCTCGGTATTCAAGTAAATCTGAAATCAGAGTATTTGCCGTAGAGATGCAGAGAAACATATCATTGGGTGAGAATATCGTTCTTGAAGGAAGGGACATTGGTACTGTGGTATTCCCTAAAGCCGATTACAAGTTTTATCTGACAGCCAACGAAGAAGTTCGGGGCAAAAGAAGATACAAGGACATGTTGGACAAGGGAATGGACACTTCACTGGAAGAAATTATCAACAGCATTAAAGAAAGAGATTTCAATGACAAAAATAGAGAAATATCTCCACTTACAAAAGCTAAAGATGCAATAGAAATTGATACCACCTCCATGACTATAGAGGAAGTAGTTGAAAAAATGATCGGCTACGTCAAAGGAGGAGTAAATGCTATATAAAATAGTAAGAAATGTTTTACTGGTTATTTTCAACTTAGCATTTCGCGTTAAAGTTCATTCAATTGATGAAAGAAAAAATGAAGGTGAACCACTGATTATTTGTTCTAACCATAAAACAATATTTGATCCTATAATGATAGCCATAACATTTAATGGCAATATTAGATTCATGGCAAAAAAAGAAATCTTTAAAAACCGTTTCATAGCATCCTTTCTTAAAGGCATTGGTGCATTTCCCGTGGATAGAAGCGGCAATTCATTGGCAGCCATTAAGAATTCCTTAAAGATCCTCAAAGGGAAAAATACTCTTGGAATATTTCCAGAGGGTACAAGAATGGAGAAGTATGACGAGAGTGCAGTCAAAGGTGGAATAGGAATGCTTGCAGTAAGATCAAAATCAACTATTCTTCCAGTTTATATTGATTCAAAATTCAAACTTTTTGGAAGAGTCGACGTATATTATGGAAAGAAATACGACTTCAATGAGCTAAATCCAAAAGAACTTGAGTCTTCAGACTATGTTCAGTTAAGTAGGGAT
>JAUVAG010000310.1 GCA_030591825.1 Dethiosulfatibacter sp. | reverse complement strand
GATTCCTCCAACTTCCTTGTGTGCCATTTCAGGCTCAAGTCCATATTTACCAAGCTCAGCCATACATTTTTCTATTACAGTTCTAACTATGCCGTGAGTTCTCTTCCAGTACTGTTCCTTGAGAGTCTGTGAAGTTGAAAGTTCTTCAAGATTAGCTTCGTCATCAGGTGTGTTTACCCAAAGCTCAAGCTCAGTTGCAGATGTAAGTACTATCTCGTCTATGTCGGCAAAATCAAATCCAAGGCTCTTTGCAAGCTCAGGCTTTGTTTCAAATATTCCCGCTATTCTTTCCTTGAACACATCAACTGTTCTCTTTAGGATTGATCTTGAACAAACTCTTTTCTCGTCATGCTCAAGGAATGCAGGTATCTTTAGTGAGCCTACGGGAAGTCCGTTCTCGTCGCAGTGGTATTCGTAGTTATAGTCAACAAACCATGTGCTTTCAAGGTCTGGAACAATATCAACCCTTGCATTGTTAAGAGTCGCTATTCCCTTCAGGTCAACTGAAGATCCGTCTGTCTGGATTCCTTGCTTAAGCATTGTGCCCATGTCTTCCAAGAATAATGCTACTGGAATCTTTTCATCTGTTCCATTTCCACCTATATCAATCCCCATAAATGATACAAACTTAATTTCCGGGTGTTCATTCAACATTGCTGTTAAATACTCTTTGTTTTGGTTCTTTGGTTTAACGTAATACACTCTATTCATAAGTTCCTCCTGAAATTGAAAATTATGGTACTAATGTTACCATAACTTTCGTGTATTGACAAGTCTAATTATATAAGGAAAAGGTTTCACTTAAAAAAAATTAGCAAAAAACAGTCTAAAGCGAATGTTTTTTGCTAATTTTAATTAAAAGTTCGTTTGAAACGCATTTTCAACAGCCTTTTTAAGCACTTTCCCAATTGATTCGTTTATAATAAGATCTGCACTGTCATCTAATGGAGTACCTGACTTATTTATTAAAACCAGGTTTTTTCCTTTAAAATATTTTATAATCCCTGCTGCAGGATAGACAACCAAGGAAGTTCCTCCCACAATTAGTGTGTCAGCATTTTCGATATAATGAATTGCCTTGTCAAGAACTTCAGTTTCGAGGCCTTCCCCATAGAGTACGACATCAGGCCTTACAAGTTTTCCACATCTATTGCACTTCGGCACCCCTATAGAATCAATTATATAGTCAAAATCGTATTTTTTATGACATGATATACAATAGTTTCTTTTAACTGATCCATGAAGCTCAAGTACCTCTTTACTTCCAGCCTTCTGATGAAGCCCGTCAATGTTTTGTGTTATAACAGCTTTAAGTATTCCTTTACTCTCAAGCATTGCAAGAGTCTTGTGAGCGTCGTTGGGCTCCGCCTCTGGATGAAGTATGTATTCCCTGTAATATCTATAAAAGGTTTCAGTATGATTGTTGAAAAATTCGATGCTGAGCATCTCCTCGGGAGAATGGTTATATATCTCCTTGGCAGTATAGAGTCCTGTTTCAGATCTGAAATCAGGAATCTTACTTTCAGTGGATACTCCTGCTCCGCCGAAAAAAACCATATAATTGCTGTTTTTTATAATCTCTCTCAACTTTCCAATCTTATTCATTTTCATCACCTTGTCCATAACAAATTTCAAGTAGTTTTTCAGGCTCGCTTATTAGGTAGTCGGGTCCTGATGCCTCAAGGCTTTCCCTGTCATTATATCCCCAATCTACTGCAGCCACATCTATTCCTATGTGGTCCATAGCCTTTACATCCCTGATTTCATCTCCTACGTACAAAATTTCATCTTTATTCATTCCATATTTTGCAATAATCTTCAAAAGCTTTTTTTCCTTGCCCCTAAGGCCTGCATTTTCAATGAAGGTAAACATGTCAAGGTCATGGTTGCTTATGAATTTAAATACATTCTTCTTGGAGTTTGAGGTCAATACTCCAACCATTATATTATTGTCTTCCATTTCACAGAGGACATCCTTCATTCCTTCCTTGCAAAGGTCAATGTTTTCTATCATTCCATGAAGAACCTTTCTTCCCCTTCTCATCAATCCCGGAAGATCCCACTTTTTTATATCAAGATGATCTATAACTTCAAAAGCGCTAAGCTTTTTAAGCTTGTATAATTCATCCTTCGATACCTTTTTAAATTTAAATTTATCAGCCAGATCAAGATATATGGTAAAAACCATGTCTTCAGTGTCTGCCAATGTCCCGTCAAAATCAAATACTACATATTTGTATTTCATAAATACAACTCCGTCAACATTAATATAGTTATACATTTATACTATATCATAATTTCATTCAAATAACATTGGTAATAATGTAATTTTTTGACTATAATAAAGTGATAAGGAATTAAGGAGAAAAAATGGATAAGCCAAAAAACCAGAAAGACGAGAAAAAGAAGTTAAAGATAAAGGAAATAATCGTAGTAGAGGGAAAAGACGATGTTTCCGCAGTAAAAGCTGCAGTAGATGCAGAAATAATAACTACCAGTGGACTTGGAATAACAGACAAAAAGCTTGAACAGATAAGAAATGCTTCGGAAAAAAGAGGAATCATAGTCCTTACTGACCCCGACTTTCCAGGAAAGAAGATAAGATACTGGGTAAGCGAAAACCTGACAAATGTAAAGCATGCATATATATCAAAAAAAAATGCTCTTAAAAACGGAAATGTTGGAGTGGAAAATGCCTCGCCCGAGGTTATAATAGAAGCTCTTAAAAATGCAAGAGCTATTGTGACAGACGAGGTAGAAGAATTTACCAAGAAGGACATGGTTGACTACAGTCTCACCGGATTTCCCAATTCTGCAGAAAGAAGACAGGTCCTTGGTGAACTGCTAAACATTGGACACTGCTCAGGAAAACAGTTCCTGAAAAGGCTCAATAACTACGGAGTAACAAGAAAAGAATT
>JAUVAG010000112.1 GCA_030591825.1 Dethiosulfatibacter sp. | reverse complement strand
AGCAACCTCTGCTACTGAGTCATTTGTAAGAACAGCACTTTCAACTTCTGCACTTCCCATCCTATGTCCTGAAATATTTATTACATCATCAACCCTGCCGGTTACCCAGATATATCCATTCTCGTCCTTGATTGCTCCGTCTCCCGTGAAATACATGCCATCGAAATTGCTCCAGTAAGTATTCACGTATCGATCCTCATTCTTGTAGATATTTCTGAGCATTGATGGCCAGGGTTCCATTACAACCAGGTATCCCGATCCGCCGTTGGCCACTGGCTTTCCATCCTCATCTACAACCTCAGCGCTTACTCCGGTGATAGGTTTCGTAGCACATCCCGGTGACAACGGAGTCTTCCCAGGTATTGGAGAAATCATAATGCTTCCTGTTTCAGTCTGCCACCATGTATCAACTATGGGACATCTCTCGCCACCAATTTTTTCAAAATACCATTTCCACACTTCTGGATTTATGGGCTCTCCCACAGATCCCAAAAGTCTCAAGCTGGATAAATCCTTGTTGTCCACATATCCGTCACCCCATTTTATGGCCATTCTTATGGCCGTAGGTGAAGTGTACAGTATTGTAACTCCATACTTCTCAATTATATCCCAAATCCTATCCTTCTCCGGATGGTTAGGTGCCCCTTCATATATTACCACTGTGGATCCATGTGATAAGGGACCATATACTATATAGCTGTGTCCAGTTATCCATCCTACATCCGCTGTACAGAAATATACATCCTCATCTCTAATATCGAAGACCCTTTTAAAGGATGAATTAACTCCCGTCATGTATCCACCTGTTGTGTGTACTACCCCTTTTGGCTTGCCCGTTGTCCCACTTGTGTAAAGAAGGAAGAGAGTATCTTCAGCATCCATGGCTTCAGGCTCGCTCACATTCTTTTTCCAGTCTCTATCAGCCCAGTCCATAAGCTCGTCATACCAGTAGTCCCTGTCCTTTTCCATAAATATATGGTGTTTCGTCCTCTTGACTACTATTACATTCTCAACGAATTCATTTTCGTCAACAGCCTTGTCCACATTGGTCTTGGCCGGAACCACGCTTCCCCTTCTCCAGTAACCGTCCACCGTAATGACCAGCTTCGATTCCGAATCATTTATCCTGTCCTTCAAAGCGTTTGATGAAAACCCTCCAAATACGACGCTATGAGGTGCTCCTATCCTTGCACACGCAAGCATTGCAATTACTGTTTCTGGAATCATGGGCATATATATTGTAACGATGTCTCCCTTCTTCACATTCATCCTCTTAAGAACACTTGCGAATTTAGAAACTTCCCTGTAAAGATCATTGTATGTTAGTACCCTCTGGTCTCCCGGTTCTCCTTCAAATATTATTGCAGCCTTGTTTCTAGTCCAACTGTTAAGATGTCTATCTATGCAATTATAGGAAGCATTAAGCTTTCCACCCTCGAACCATTTATAAAATGGAGCTTCTCCAGATAGTACAGTATCCCAGTTTTCAAACCAGTCGAGTTTTCCAGCTTCCCTTTCCCAGAATTTCTCATTGTCTGTTACCAAATTTACAGGTTTTACATTGCTACTGTCAGCAAATTCTATATTCTTATAGTATGCTTCATTATATTTACTTATTCTTACTTCACTCATTTTAAAACTCCCTTCTTTTATTTCGTCTTATTTATTTCTTAATCACATCATACTTTCATATACAAACATTCTCAATTCTTATCTTTTAAGCAGTCTAAATTGGCAGTTGAGATGTGGATTTTACAGGGCAAACGGTTTCCAGCTGCATTTTTAATAGCCCATTGCCGTTCACCTAGTCAATACTGCCGTTGACAGACAAAATATCCACTATCAGCGGTTTTATTTTGCTTTTACCCTTCATTTTAGTATAATATTAGTAATAGATATTGAAGGAAGTGTTATTTATGAAATACTTGAAACTAAACTACGAACTCATACTTATATACATACTCGTTCTACACATAGCACTCTTCGGAGGATTGTTTGCCATAGATTCAGATCACTGGAACTACTATCTTATTCTCATGATTTCCAGTTTCTCCATAAATTCCTTAATACTATACTTCTATAATTTTTTTCATACAAAGAAAGTAGAAAGAAGCATTAATGAATACGCAACGCTTGAGGATGCTATAAGAATTGCTGACAAGGCTATACCTCTTTTCTACCAGGGATTAAACGAGGAAACTGCCTATAATATAGCAACTACGGTGAAATCCATGACAAATGCACCTTCTGTTGCAATAACAGACAAGAAAAAAGTCCTTGCATTCATTGGTGAAGGATGCGAAAAACATCCCGTAGGATACCCTATAAAGACAAAGGCCACTTTGGATGCAATAGAATCAGGCGAAATAAAGATTATTAGAAGCAAGGAGGAATTCAACTGTACCGTTAACGATTGCAACTGTCCACTTGAATCGGCAATAATAGTACCACTTTCAAATAAAAATGAAGTAATAGGAAGCTTAAAGATATATGAAACATCAAAAGGAAAGATAAAGGAAGACAAGATAAGGCTGGCATCAGGAATGGGCAAACTTCTAAACATGCAGATTGAACTAGCAGAACTTGACAGGCAGAAACAACTTGCCACTTCAGCCAAGCTTGACGCCCTTCAAGCACAGGTTAATCCCCACTTTCTATTCAATGCCCTTAATACAGTAAACATGTATATTACAAAGGACCCAAAATTCGCAAGAAAACTTGTTGTAAAGCTTTCACTACTTTTAAGATACATGCTTAAGAATACAGGAAGGTTCATCACTCTTAAAGAAGAAATTTCCCATATAGAAAACTATATTGCTCTTGAAAACGCAAGATTCCAAGATAAGATTGAAGTAGTATACGACATCGATAACAATCTTAGCAAGCTGAAGATTCCTATACTTTCCATCCAACCTCTGGTACAAAATTCCATACTTCACGGACTTCTCCCTAAGGATGGCAAAGGAAAGGTAACCATATCGGTCCACAAGGTTGACGATAAAGTCCTTATTAGTATTATCGACAACGGAGTAGGAATCAAACAAAATGATATGGAAAAAGTATTTACAGCCGGCTACGGAAAGGGCTGCGGTGTTGGCGTATCAAATGTAAATGAAAGGCTCAAGATTCTCTACGGCGAAGCCTACGGACTTGAGATTAGAAGCAGATTCAAAACGGGTACAAAGGCTTATTTTTCTGTACCTGTCAACGAGGAGGGATGATTTGAATGATTCTACGAGCACTCATAGTTGACGATGAATATCCAGCAAGAGAAGAGCTGAGATACCATCTCAAGGAATACGACAATATAAAGATAGTAGGCGAGGCAGGAAAGGTCTCGGAAGCTATGGAACTCATTGATGCCCTACATTACGATGTAGTTTTTCTGGATGTCAACATGCCTTCAGAAAGCGGCATAGATCTTGGCGTTAAACTTCTCGAAAAAGAGAATCCTCCTTGCATAATATATATCACTGCATACGAGGAATATGCCGTTGAAGCCTTTGACGTAAATGCGGTAGGGTATGTTCTGAAGCCTATTGATGAAGATAAGCTAAGGCGCGCCATAGAAAAGGTAACAAGAATTCTGAAAAAGAAGGGTAATTCCAATTCAGCACCTGTGATGGATGCACCTACAGCTAGTGAACTGAAGATTGTAGTTCCTGTAAGCTCAGATGTGGCGGGAAAGATATCAGCATTTGAAAACGACAAGACTGTTCTTGTTGACACCACCGATATCTACTTTGCCTATGTTGATACAAATTATGTATTCATAAAAAAATACGCCCTCAAGCTCATAACAAAATATACACTCCTAAGGCTTGAAGAAAAACTCACCTGTGAAAACTTTATGAGAATAAGCAGAAGCCACCTTGTTAACCTACTCAAGATAAAGGAAATATCTCCATTCTTCAATGGACGATGCACCATAACACTAACAGACAAGGAGTCCACCAAAATCCAGGTAAGCAGAAGACAGTCGTCTGAGCTAAAAAAGCTCTTTGACATATAGACAAAGCGGCTATGCCGCGTCATCCGCGTAAGCGGTGTTGTCAGCGTGGAAAGTTTACCTTGAACGCAAAATACCAACGCTTCAAGGGATTTTGCATAATTTAACTTTCCTAAGCTACGACCAACAATCGGTCACTAGAGTCCATACCCGGGGCTCTTGACAAATAAATTTCACTTATACTATGTATAACAGTTGCAGACTTACAGCTCTGGACCTTCACGTCCTCGGCTGTATTTTTGCGTTATCTTCCACAACACTTCTTGTACTTTTTCCCGCTCCCGCATGGACAGGGATCGTTTCTGCCAATCTTCTTTTTGGTTTTCATATTGTAGACATTACCATTATCCTTTGCTTCACCATTTCTGTCGAAAGCCTTCATTTTCTCAACTGAATTGGGTGAATGACCGAGAAGTCTCCACTGCCTATGACTGTTGTATACTTTCGTTACATATGAGCTCATTTCATTTGCATGGTCCAGATTTCTTACACCGTAGCATTGCATATATGACCTAATAGCACTGTCTATTCCTATCCTATATCCTTCCGTATCCAAATCATCTAAAAAGTCAAGAATATCTTCTTCAGCTTCGATAGAACTAACTTCAAAACAGGACATAACGTATTTTTTCAAACTCTGAAACGCCTTTGTCTTTTCCTGATATTCCTCATCTTCAGCTTTTAGCAACTCTAACTTTGACAGCCTTCGCGGTTCAATCCCATTGTTCTTTTTCCTAAATGAATCAATATCCATAAGAAGAGCTTCCAGATCATCCACATCCCAATGAGCAATATGTGATTCCGTTATTTCGAAGCTGCCTTTCCAGACAATATCACTCTCAAGGACTTTGACAAGCTCATCCCTGTCAACAGTCTGTCCGGTCACACGTTTTATTTCCGTTACTGCATAATCTATATCCATTACTCCGTAGTAATACAGCATCCCGTTGATAAGGCTTACCCAAAGGCCATTTTTTTGGCCCAGTTTCATTATTTCCTTCCAGTTACTATCCTTCAATTGTTCCTTGAATTCATCTGGAATGACACATACAAACTCTTCTTCATAATCAACTGTATCTATACCTGTAAACAGAAGCATATTAAATATAGATGTAACCGCAACATGAGTTGAAAATTCTCTACCGAACACATCTGTAAAAAGCTTCACGCCACTGCTTTCATATAATTTTTTCAATCCTTTGAGCTGCAATGTAGTAAGATGCTTAATGGATTCCAGTGCCATGCTGGGAAGGCTGTCCGCCATAATCTTGATAATGTCTTCATCATCCAATCCATCAGCAATCTCCAGACCATAATGATTGACAAATCCCATCAATCCTCCTTTATCGAATCTTTTCAACAAATCCGCCATCTTAGTCGAAACTATAGGCATATTCATTTGATAAACTTTGTTGCCTATGAACCCCATAAATTCTTCCATT
>JAUVAG010000238.1 GCA_030591825.1 Dethiosulfatibacter sp. | reverse complement strand
GCAGACATCATAGATACCCTTGAAGTTAGGGAAGCTCTGGAGACATATGCTGTTAGACTTGCAATAGAAAAAGGTGCGGCAGAAAGAATGGGAGAACTTGAAGAGCTTAACATTGAATTCGAGAAGGCCTACGAGGAAGAAGATATTCAGAAAATGGTTAAATATGATACTGAAATTCACAACATGATTGTTGAACTTTCAGGGAACAAGAAGCTTATATCTTTCATGGATGCCCTTAACGAAATAATGCAGAGATTCAGATTGATTTATTTCAACGAAACATACAATCCTGAAGTGATAATCAGGGAGCACAAGGAAGTTTTCGAAGCAATCAATAGTGGAGATAAGGAAAGATCTGTTAACGCAATGACTTCTCACCTTTCAACTCTTAAGGATGATATAAAAGAAGTATTCAATAAGAGCTAAGGAGTAAATATGTATAAGTTAGTAGGTTGCGATTTGGATGATACCCTTCTAAGGGATGATTTCACTATAAGTGATGCAAATAAGGAGGCAATAAACAAGGTCGTTGAAAAAGGCGTGAAGTTTGTTATCGTAACAGGAAGAATAACCGGAGCTGCGAGAAAATATATGGAAGAGCTAGGTTTGAATATTCCATATTCAACTTTTCAAGGGGCGAAGATAATAGATCCTGTAAAGGATGAAAATATATATTCAAGTGAACTGGAGAAGGAAAAGATACTAGATATAATAAGATATGCAGAAATGCATAATGTTCATATCAATCTTTACGACAATGAAAGAATATATGTGAAGGAAAAGAACAAGTGGACTGAATACTATGAGAGTTTTGCCAGAAAGGTTGAAATTCTTGAAGTGGGAAGTCTTTTGGATTTTGAATTTAAAAGTACCCCAAAGATGATACTGATCGATGAAAGGGAGAAACTTGATGAAATATCCAAGGAAATCAGAGGATTCATGAGTTCTGAGGTAAACATGTTTTATTCAAAAACGAATTTTCTTGAATTTACCAGCAAGAATGCTACAAAGGGACATGCGCTTAAGTTTCTGGCTGATAAATGGGGAATAGATAGAAGTGAAATCATAGCAATTGGTGACAACTACAACGATGAGACGATGCTTGAATATGCAGGTCTAGGAATTGCCGTTGGAAATGCCGTTGAAGACATGAAGAAGATATCCGGGTATGTAGCTCCCAGCAATGAGGATGACGGTGTTGCCCACGTACTTGAAAAATTCATATTGAACGGTTAAAGTTCAGTTATGCATATGTGCATACAAAAACCCGCTTCTGGAAGCGGGTTTTTTGTGATATTTTATAGCTTAGGAAAGTTAAAATATGCATAACGCCTTGAAGCATTGGTGTTATGCGGTTAAGGGAACTTTCTTTCGCGTTTTATAAACCGAAATGCTTGATATCTTCAGGGATTATAAGCTCTGCTCCTGTTGCAGCCACTACATCTTCAACTGTAGTTTCTGGTCCAATCTCCTTGAGAACAAGACCTTTTTCAGTAACTTCCATAACTGCCATTTCAGTAATAATAAGGTTAACCTGTTGTTTTGCTGTAAGTGGAAGTGTACATTCCTTAAGGATTTTATGTGCACCCTTTTGAGTGTGAACCATTGCGATTATAACTCTCTTGGCTCCTACTGTAAGGTCCATTGCTCCACCCATTCCAGGAACCATTTTTCCAGGAATTTTCCAGTTTGCAAGATTTCCTTTTGAGTCAACCTGAAGTGCTCCAAGAACTGTAGCTGCAACGTGGCCGCCTCTGATTATTCCGAAGGAAGTAGCACTATCAAAATAACATCCTCCTGGAAGGAGTGTTACAGGCATTCCTCCTGCATTTGTAAGGTTCCAGTCTATATCTTCTTCTGAAGGTGCAGGGCCAAGACCGATTAGTCCGTTTTCAGACTGAAAGAATACTTCTGTTCCTTCAGGAATGAAGTTCGCTACCATAGTGGGAAGTCCTATTCCCAGGTTTACAAGATCTCCGTCGTGTAGCTCAAGAGCCACCCTTTTTGCTATTACTTCTTTAACTTGCTTTTTGTCCATTGCCATTATTTGTCACCTCCAACGATATAGTCAACAAATGTAAATGGTGTTACGATGCACTCTGGATCAAGTTCACCAGCTTCAACAATTTCAACTGCTTCAACTATAACAGTTTCAGCTGCCATAGCCATCAAAGGATTGAAGTTTCTAGCAGTTGCACTATAGTATACATTACCTTTTTTGTCCACTTTGCATCCTCTTATGATAGCTACATCAGCTTTTATAGGAGTTTCGAGAAGGTAAATCTTTCCGTCTACTTTGATTCTTTGCTTTTCATCTTCAACTTCAGTTCCTATGCCTGTAGGTGTAAGAATTCCACCAAGTCCGAAACCTCCACATCTGATTCTTTCCGCAAGTGTTCCCTGTGGTACCAGTTCAACCTCTGTTTCTTCTGCGTTCATTTGTCTTCCTGTTTCAGGGTTTGTTCCTATATGTGATACTATTATTTTCTTGAATTGCTTTGTTACAACCAATTTTCCAATGCCTTTGTCTGGAAAAGCAGTATCGTTAGCAATAAGTGTTAAATCTTTTGCTCCACTTTCAACTAAAGCATCTATAATTTTGTCGGGAGATCCACATCCAAGGAATCCTCCAACCATTACTGTCATTCCATCTTGTATCTTGGAGACAGCCTCTTTCATAGTAATAAGTTTTTTCAAAATATTCCTCCTTATCTTTCAACAAGAACAGTCGTACCCATTCCGCCACCGATACAAAGAGTTGCAAGACCTTTCTTGTCGTCTCTTTTTACCATTTCATGTAGAAGTGTAACTAGTATTCTCGCACCTGAAGCACCGATTGGGTGTCCAATTGATATTGCTCCACCGTTAACATTTACTATGTCTGTATTGAATTCAAGGTCTCTTACAATAGCTATTGCCTGTGCTGCGAAAGCTTCATTTGCTTCTATAAGGTCAATATCTTCGGCTTTCCATCCAGCTCTATCCATAGCTTTTTTACATGCAGGGATTGGTCCAACACCCATGATGCTTGGATCAACTCCGCCGCTTCCGAATCCTTTGATTGTAGCTAGGGGCTCAACACCTAGTCTATCTGCAGCATCTTTGCTCATGACTATGAACATTGCAGCACCGTCGTTGATTCCAGAAGCATTTCCTGCAGTTACTGTACCGTCTTTTTTGAATGCAGGTCTAAGTTTTGCAAGCTTTTCAGCGGTTGTACCGTGTCTTGGGAATTCGTCAGTGTCTACTATTATAGGATCACCTTTTCTTTGTGGGATTACAATAGGAACTATTTCTTCCTTGAATCTTCCTGATTTTTGAGCAGCTTCAGCTCTGTTCTGACTTGTTGCAGCAAAATTGTCCTGCTCTTCTCTAGTAACTCCCCATTGCTCTGCAACATTTTCTGCAGTTATACCCATGTGATATTTGTTGTAGATGTCGAATAGTCCGTCGTGTACCATTGAGTCGATTACTTTTCCATCTCCCATCCTCTTTCCCCATCTATTGTCTGGAAGAAGGTATGGTGCGTTGCTCATGCTTTCTGTTCCACCGCAAAGAACGATTTCACAGTCACCGTTTTGAATGAACTGAT
>JAUVAG010000130.1 GCA_030591825.1 Dethiosulfatibacter sp. | reverse complement strand
GAAGATTGAAGAGAATGTGGATGTAATAACAAGCAAGTGCTCTGCAAGAAATATTTGGGCTGCAGGAGTAACAAAGGTGTTCTGTGCCGATAGAAAGATAACTGATGCAATGATAAACGGCGGGGTTACCTATCTTGCAGATTCAAGAATGCAAAACCTTAAGAAGTTTGAAGAACTTGAAATTCAGAAATACATGCTTAGACTTCCAATGTTGTCTGAAGTTGAAGATCTTGTAAGATACTGCGATGTTTCACTGAACTCGGAACTGGAAACTATCAAGGCTATTGATAAGGCTGCCGGAGAGCAGGGAAAGGTACATAAAATTATACTTATGGCGGATCTTGGTGACTTGCGTGAAGGCATTTTCGATGAAAACGAACTTGTAAAGACTGCAGGGAAAATTCTTGAATTGAAAAACATCAAGCTAAAAGGATTGGGAACAAATCTTACCTGCTACGGTGGAGTTCTACCAACTGAAAAGAATCTTAACAAACTTATAAATCTTAAGAATAGAATAGAAAAGGAATATGATGTGACAATCGACCTTGTATCTGGAGGAAATTCAAGCTCTCTTTACCTAATCGATGAAAACAGAATTCCTGAAGAAGTAAACATGTTGAGAATTGGAGAAGCCTTTGTTCTTGGAAGAGAAACAACATATGGAAACAGAATCGAAGAAACTCATGACGATGCTTTTATCCTTGAAGCGCAAATAATAGAGCTTAAAGAAAAACCATCTCTTCCAATTGGAGAGCTGGGAATGGATGCCTTCGGCGACCATCCAACCTTTGAAGACAAGGGAATAATGAAGAGAGCAATTTGTGCAGTAGGAAGACAGGACATTGATCCTGAAGGATTGATTTCTCTTGATGAGAAAATAGAGATCATAGGTGCCAGTTCAGATCATCTTATCCTAGACATGTCCGCAACAGGAGAAGGATATAAGCTTGGAGATATTGTGAAGTTCAAGTTTGCCTATGGAAGCCTTCTAAAGGCATTCACATCGGATTATGTGGCTAAGGTATATATTTAAATGTAATATTTACATTGACTATGACAGTCATATCGAATATCATAGTAAGATATTGAAGACGCTTACGCGTCTAACGCAGCATAGCTGTTGTATCTTTGCTTAGGAAAATCAATTTATAAAATCCCTTGAGACGTTGGTATTTTATTTACAAGGTAGATTTTCCACGCGATACTATCCGCTTACGCGGCTAACGCAGCATAGCTGCTGTATCTTAGGAGATATTATGAGTTTGATTAAAGATAAATATGCTAAATATATAATTATAATAGCCCCCATTGCATGGGGGCTAAATCCTTCTTTTATGAAGATAGCCTATAGATATGTGAATCCTCTGATGATGAATTTCATCAGGCTTGTGATGGCATTTCTTTTTTTCGTCATTTTCACTATGGTTACCAAAAAGTTGAAGCTAAAGGAAGTGAAGGAAATAGCCATGGACACAAAGATGCTGTCGTTGATTTTTGTTGTATTTCAGGTGTGCTATTCACTGGGGATAAAGCTTATACCGGCGTCATTTACAGGCATAATCTTTGGACTTCTTCCAGTAACGGTTCTCATAATCAATACAATTACTGGAGATGAAAAGGCAAGTGTTAAGATGCTTGTAAGTATTGCCATGTCACTTGTTGGAGTTGTAATCATAATCCTTTCAGGAAACGGTGGAGGAATGGGAGTGGTGTCCTTAACAGGCTTGCTTCTTGTTCTGGCGGCGCAGATTTCCTACGGTTTGTTTACAGTTGAATCAAAGAAGAAGGTACTGAAATACAATTCCATGGTTATGACCACAGTTATTATGGTACCAACAGCCTTTGTGTTTTTCATACTAATATTCAAGGATATTGCAACCTTTGACTACGGTTCAATACCCTTTGAAGGATGGGTCAGCATGTTCTTTGCCGGTGTAGTAGGCATGGGCATAGCAAATGCCATATGGATGTGGGGAACTGGAAAGATAGGAAGCACAAGGATATCATTATACAACAATCTTAATCCCGTTGCGGCCCTCATAGGAGCCTTTATAATGCTGGGTGAAAGATTGAATGTTTACCAGTATATGGGAGTTGCGGTAATATTCGCAGCCATTATTCTGAGCCAGTATAAGCCGAAGGCTGGCAATAGTGATGCAGTCGGAGTTAAGCCTGATTGATTCTTACTGTAATCAGGTAGAGAAGAATAAGAATTTGGTTGAATTGAAAGTATCTGATGTTTATGATTACTTGGATATCAAATACATATATTCAATGGTTAAAGTAATGCCACAAAATAGTCAAGACATTAAAGATGTCTTGATCATCACAAAAAGATACGTGTATGTTAATGATAACAAGAACTGGATACTTTCGGTAGTTGAAGTGGCTTATTATGATGGCGAATTTTCAATAGATAAAATGAAAAATTCCAAATTTAAAAACAAACAAGTAGAGTACAATCAAGAGTTTGTTTTGTTAGACTGAGGATGATACTATTGGATAATATGAAATTTGTCTAATGTCTGAAATGATCGCTGTGAACTGGTTGAAAGGATTGAAGGAGTGCTTGATATAATGTTTCATAAATTTAATATTTGCATTGATTGATTGAGTTTATGAACAGTGATAAACTATATCTGGGTGGTTATTCGGGTATAAGATAAATATAATAATTGAAAAGGATATCTGCTTGCAGATATCCTTTTTTATATTCTAATGGGGAGGAAGCATGAATACAATAATAATCGTTGAAGACAATATTGATTCAAGAGAAGGACTGCGCAGTATAGTCAGGGAGATTGACGGCAGCATGGAGATACTGGAAACGGGATCTGCGGAAGAGGCGTTGTGTCTTGCGATAGATCATAATATAGATGCATTCATACTGGACATTGAACTTGAGGACTACTCCGGATATGAACTTGCAGAGCAGTTAAGGGGAATAAACAAATACAAGTTTGCGCAGATGATTTTCATAACCGGATTTGTTGACCACAGGCTTGATGCATATGTCAACCTTCATTGCTATAAATATATAACTAAGCCATACGAAAAACTGGATGTAGTAAAAGCTGTTGAGGAAGTCATTAAATATGGAATAAAAAGAAAATCTACACCGGATATGTTGAATTTCAAACAGAATGGAATTGTATATCCGGTAAAATTAGGAGATCTTAAATACATTAGCTATGAGGATAGGTTGCTGGTAGTTGTCACAAAAAAAGAAGAGTTTTCATTTACCGGATACACACTCAAAAAAATAATGGAAAGCTTGCCAGATGAATTTGTTAGATGCCACAAAAGTTATATAGTGAATATGGATTACACAACAAATCTTGACTTTGCGAACAATGTAGTTAATATTGATAGGATTGGCATACCCATAGGCAGGAAATACAGGAAGGCATTGGAGGAATTGGTGTTATGACAATTTTTGAATCAATGATTTTAACAGCCTTTGAAGTGCTGTTCTACATAGTAATTGTAGAACAGCTGCTTGACAAAAAAATAAAAACAAATAAGAAGTTTGCAGCTATAACAGCTGGTGCCGTGTTGATTGGCTTTGTAAGCGAATACTTTACAGAACCATTTGGGACCCTGTTTTCAGCAGCTTTGACTATGGGGTTGATTTACATGCTCTACAAAGCAAAACCTGGCAAAACGGTTATAGTATATTTGACGAGCACTGTAATAATAGCCGTAATTCAGTTGATTGCGCTTATACCACTGAAATTGTTGACTGGGAATATTGCATACGACTTTTACAACGGACTTCTTTCACAAATCATATCCCTGGTTTTGATCTGTACTGTCTGTAGATTTATTCCTTTAAACCATATCATGTATTTCATTGACAGAAAAGACAGGATATTCACCTATGTCACTGCAAATGCATTTGTGATAATCATTTTAATAATTGTTTACTGGAAGATAGACATGACTGATATTGTTGAAAACCTCATAAGTGTTTCGATTCTGTCATTCGTCCTAGTTGTTGTCAATCTGGTTATTATAAGGAAGGGGCTGGAAAATAGTAAGGCAGAAGAGATGCTTGAAATGCATGAAAAATATATGCCGGTATACAAACAACTGGTAGAAACTATAAGAAGGAAGCAACATGACTTCAACAACCATATGAATGCTGTAAACATGATAGTTGAAACAAGCAGTGACATATATGAGATACATTCAAGGATAAAAAAATATACGGGAGAAATAAGCCCGGGTTTGCCGTTGGAACTGATTAAACTTGAAAATACAATAGTAGCGGGCTTTCTGTACAGTAAAACAGTAGAGGCTGAATCAAGAGCCTTCAACCTTGAATTGGACATAAAGTCCAATACTCTGAGTAACGTGTTAATGGACAGCCAGTGGGTAGAGGTGCTGGGCATACTCATAGACAATGCCATGGAAGCATCAAATGTTGAGAACTGTATTCTATTATCAATGGAAAAGAAAGATATGGATATAGTTACAGTCAGGAATTGCCATCCATATATCGAAAAGAACGATGTTGAAAAGTATTTTGAAAAGGGCTTCAGTACCAAGGAAGACAACAGGGGGTACGGCCTGTACAATCTAAAGAAGATTTTACAGGGATGCAATGGCACCATAGAATTTTTCAATGAGAAAATGAATAATACTAACTATGTTGTTTTCAGAGTAGGGATACCTATGTAATTATTTAAAATCAGGATACTTAGGTTCACCCCAAAGTAAAATGCTTGCCGTGTTTGCTATAAGCAAAGGTGCAGCCATAACCATTAAACTGCAGATGGTCCGTATAACTTTATTATGCTGTTTCTTTTTTGTTTTCATAATAATTGACTCCTTTAGAAAGTATTAGTTGTATTGATTGAAATAAAATAACCCATGTAGAATATCTCATAAATGGGTTGTCAGGGTTTAAACAATAAAGGAAAAAGTATGCAGTAACTATTGCAGCACCGACCAGCTTAGTTGATCTCCTTTTCTGTTTGGACAAAGGTGGTCGCTGTTTCGATTGTACAGGAGAGAACAAGACAATAGCTAAAAGAGTCGTTGCATAGATAACCAAAACAGGATTCAGTGTTAACTGAAAAGTGTTTGTTGTGATAATCGATAGGCT
>JAUVAG010000205.1 GCA_030591825.1 Dethiosulfatibacter sp. | reverse complement strand
GCCAGAGCAGTTATGCAGGCGTGAAGGAAAGTTTCCTTTAAAGCATAAAACCAACGCTCCAAGGGTTTATGCGTATTTACTTTCCTGAACTGCACGAAATAACTGACAGAGCAGTTATGCAGGCGTGAAGGAAAAATTTCCTTTAAAGCATAAAACCAACGCTTAAAGGGTTTATGCATATTTTATTTTTCCGAGCTGCGCAGATGCAAAATAACTTCATTTGAAAAAATAGTAAAAAAACAGGAGGATGAAATGGATAAGTTAGGAACAACAAGAAGAACAATAAAATGCGGAAATCTTAGAAACAGCAATATTGGAGACAAGGTTACTGTAATGGGATGGGTACAGAAGAAAAGAAACCTGGGAAGCCTAGTTTTTATAGATATAAGAGACGTGGCTGGAATAGTGCAGGCAGTATTTGACGAGGAGCTCAACAAGGAATCCTTTGAGAAGGCATCGGAAGTTAAAAGCGAGTATGTAATTACCGTAACTGGAAATGTAAGGGAAAGACAATCAAAAAATGAAAAAATGCCTACTGGTGATATTGAAATATATGCAGAAGAAATAAAAATACTAAGCGTTTCTGAAACTCCACCTATATATGTAAGGGACAACGATGATGCTTCAGAGATAATGAGACTTAAGAACAGATTTCTTGATCTTAGAAAGCCACACATGCAAAACAACCTTATAACTAGAGCAAAGACAACTAAGGTAATCAGGGAATTCATGTATGACAACGAATTTCTTGATATTGAAACTCCAGTACTTAATAAGCCTACTCCTGAGGGAGCAAGGGACTATCTTGTACCGAGCAGGGTAAACAAAGGATCTTTCTATGCCTTGCCACAGTCGCCACAGATATTCAAACAGCTTTTAATGGTGTCGGGATACGATAGATACTATCAGGTTGTTAAATGCTTCAGAGACGAGGATTTAAGGGCTAACAGACAACCTGAATTCACGCAGCTGGATATGGAAATGTCTTTTGTTGATATAGAGGACATAATTTCAATTAATGAAAAACTAATTCAGAAAATTTTCAAGGAAGTAATCGATCTTGATGTTACTTTACCAATTGCCAGAATGTCATATGACGAGGCTATGAACAGATACGGTTCAGACAAGCCGGACCTTAGATTCGGTTATGAATTCAAAGACCTTACTGAAATTTTCAAGGAATCGGAATTCAATGCATTCAAGGCTAATGCAGTTGAAGGAAATTCAGTTAAGGGTATTGTAATAAACAAGAGTGCCGATGACTTTTCAAAGAAAAAGATTTCAAAGCTGGAAAAATTCGTAAAGACATATAATGCAAAGGGACTTGCGTGGGCTAAAATAGAAGAAGGGGAACTGGTTTCACCTGTTGCAAAATTCCTAAGTGATGAAGAGAAAAACGGACTCGTTGAAACGCTTAATCTAGAAGAAAAAGACATGGTATTCATAATCGCCGACAAGAATTCCGTTGTAAACAACTCTCTAGGTGCCTTAAGAAAGAAAATAGCTGTAGACCTTGATAAAATCGACAAGTCAAGATTTGAATTCCTTTGGATTACAGACTTTCCACTTTTCGAATATGACGAAGAAAATGAAAGATACGTTGCGAAGCATCATCCATTTACCAGCCCTGTAGAAGAAGACTTGGACATGCTAGAAACAAATCCTTCAGAAGTAAGAGCAAAAGCCTACGATATGGTAATAAATGGAGATGAAATAGGTGGTGGAAGTATAAGGATTACAGATAGAGCTCTTCAACAGAGAATGTTTAAGGCTTTAGGACTTTCAGAAGAGGAAGCTGAAGCCAAATTTGGATTCCTTCTCAACGCCTTCAGATATGGAGTGCCGCCACATGGTGGAATAGCTTATGGAATAGACAGAATGGTAATGACTCTTACAGGAAGCGAAAATATTAGAGACGTAATAGCATTTCCTAAAACTCAAAGTGCAGCATGTCTTCTTTCAGGAGCACCAACTGATGTTGATGAAGATCAACTTAAAGAACTTGGTATAAAACTGGATATAGAAAAATAAGATGAATCCTTGGTCTAGACTCGAAATAATCTACGGTATTGAAAATGTCAAAAGATTCAAAGAGGCAAATGTGATGATAGCAGGACTTGGTGGAGTGGGAAGCTACTCTGCCGAGGCTATATGCAGAAGCTTTGTAGGTAAGATGACTATTGTGGACTTTGATACCTATGACATAACAAATCTCAACAGACAGCTCCATTCAACAGTAGAAAATATAGGAAGAAGCAAGGTTGATGTAGTGGAGGAGAATATTCTATCCATAAATCCAAATATTGCAATAAGAAAATATAATAGCAAAATTGATGAAAAAAATATTGATAATTTTTTTAAAGATGATAAAGTTGATTATGTAATTGATGCCATAGATGATGTTAATGCAAAAATACTACTCATAGAATTCTGCATGAGAAACAATATCAAGATCATAAGCTGTATGGGTACTGGAAACAGAACAAACCCCCAATCCTTCAGGATAGCAGACATACATAAGACCATAAACTGTCCTCTGGCGAAAAAACTCAGGAAAGAATTGAAGTCGAGGGGAATAAAAAAGCACAAGGTGGTTTTTTCCGAAGAACTTCCACGGAAGTCTGTAGAGACAAACATAATAGGAAGCAATTCCTTTGTACCCTCATCAGCAGGACTTCTCCTTGCATCCTATGTGATTAATGATATTGCGAAACTGTGAGCGGTTATTAAGCTAATAAAAAGAAAGAAGTGATAAGATGGAAAAAATAGCACAGGTAGTATTTATAGAAGATGGAATTGCACATATAAAAATAGCAAGGGCATCGGCCTGCGGTGACAATTGCGCTTCCTGTGGAAGCCAATGTACAGACAGCGGCCATATATTAAAGGTTAAGAATGATGATTTCTTTCCAGGACAGCTTTTATCAATTATTACAAAGGACACCAATATATTGCTGTATTCAATGGTTGCCTATGGAATTCCTCTCCTGGTTATGGTTTTCTCATCAATAATGGCCTATAATTTTATAGAATGGGGAAACAAGGAAATAGTCTCCTCGGCAATTGGAGTATTATCCCTTGTGGTTTCGTTTTATATTCTTAGAATTGTAGACAAGAAATTTTTTAAGCAAAATGATATAATTGAAAGCATAAATCCTTATAGAGGTGAATAAAATGGATTCAAACAAACAATTGCTTAATAGAATGAAAAGAATTGAAGGTCAGGTTAAGGGCATTCAAAGAATGATTGAAAACGGTGAATTCTGTGGTGATGTACTAATACAGATTTCAGCAGCAAAATCCGCCTTGAACAAGGTTGGCGGCATTGTTATGGAAAACTATGCCAAAAACTGTTTCCAACAGAGAGCGGAAGCTGAAGATCCTGAAAAAGCCTTGGAAGAACTGTTAAATATAATAATAAAATATTCTAAATAGAATATTTCCATAATTTCTGCTATAAAAAGGAACTTTAATGATATTTATGGAAATATAAAAATGGAGGAGTTTACATGTTTGAAAATTTAAAAAACACAGATGTAGAAATTTATGAATCAATCCAAAGGGAAATAGGAAGACAACACAGAAACCTTGAACTTATTGCTTCTGAAAATGTTGTTTCAATGCCTGTACTTGAGGCAATGGGAAGCCAGCTGACAAACAAGTACGCAGAAGGATATCCAGGAAAGAGATATTACGGTGGATGTGAGTTTGTAGATGAAGCGGAAACACTTGCAATTGACAGACTAAAGAAACTTTTTAACGCAGATCACGCCAATGTGCAGCCTCACTCTGGAGCAAATGCAAACCTAGGCGTTTATTTTGCAGTGCTTCAGCCTGGGGACAAAATAATGGGAATGAAGCTTACTGAAGGTGGACACCTAACGCACGGAAGTCCTGTAAATATTTCAGGAAAATATTTTGAAATAATTCCCTATGGAGTGAATCCTGAAACTGAAGTTCTAGATTATGAAGAAGTTAGAAAAATTGCTATTGAATCAAAGCCTAAAATG
>JAUVAG010000025.1 GCA_030591825.1 Dethiosulfatibacter sp. | reverse complement strand
CAAGAAAGCAGCTACGCTGCGTTATCCGGGTCACGCTTCATGTGACCATAACGGATATTAAGAGGTCGCAGAAAGTTTCCTTACAAGTGTAATACCAACGTTTCAAGGGATTACACATTTTTAACTTTCTTAGACTAGAACAAAGCAGCTAAGCTGCATCATCCGTATAAGCTATCGCAAAATAGACTGCCCAATTGGACAGTCTGACTTTATCCATCTGTTATAGTTTCTTGTCATCCACCTTGTCAAGCCATTCTCCAATAGGACCGCTGACATGATTTATTGTGTCTTCTTCAAAGGGGCTCTTCAGGTTTGCATATTTTACCAATTCTAGAAATGGTCTACTTCCGCCTGCCTTACACAGTTTGCGATAGTCATTCCAGGCACTTTCCCTGTCCTCATTGAATCTTATCCAAAACTGATAAGCGCAAATTTCAGCTAGTGTATAATCAATATAATAGAAAGGATCATTGAAAATATGTCCCTGTCTAAACCAGAATCCTCCCTTTTCAAGAAACTCATTGTCTTCGTAATCCTTGGTAGGAAGGTATTTCTTTTCTATTTTCCGCCACATGGATTTTCTTTCATCAGGTGTAGCTTCAGGATTTTCGTAAACAAAGTGTTGAAATTCATCAACCAATGCTCCGTAAGGTATGAACAAAACTCCAGAAGCCAAATGACTGAACTTGTATTTCATTTCATCTTCTTCAAAGAAAAGGTTCATCCAAGGCCATGTTATGAATTCCATTGACATCGAATGTATTTCACAAGCTTCAAGCGTAGGCCAAATATATTCAGGAACCTGGAAGTTTTTACTTGAATATGTCTGGAAGGCGTGGCCTGCTTCATGAGTCAATACATCTATATCATGGGAAGTTCCGTTGAAATTGGCAAAAATGAATGGAGTTTGATAGTCTGGAATAAATGTACAATATCCTCCAGCTCTTTTGCCCGGCTTGCTGTCAAGATCCATCAAGCCATTATCCATCATCAATTGGAAAAATTCTCTCGTTTCATCAGACAGCTCTGTATACATTGTTTTTGCATGATTTACCATCCAGTCTCTGTCACCTTTTGGAACTGCATTGCCTGAATTGAACTCTAGGTTTTCATCATAGTATTTAAGGCTGTCCAAACCTAGTCTTTCAGCCTGTCTCTTTCTCAAGTCAATAGTTATTGGAACAAGGTTTTTCTCTACCTGGTCCCTGAATACCTTGACCTCTACAGGACCATATTCGCTTCTTCCAAGTCTGTAGTATCCAAGCTTTACAAAGTTATCATAACCAAGCTTTAATGCAATGCCATGTCTGATTTTTACAAGCTTGTCATATATTTGATCAAACTCACTTTCATTGTCCACAAAAAACTTTGTTACAGCCAAACTTGCATCTTTCCTTGTAGCCCTGTTCTTTGACTGCGTATAAGGAGTCATCTGTGACAAATTGTTGATTTTGCCATCGAATTCAATTTTTGCAGAAGCCAAAAGTTTGCCGTATCTAGTTGACAGCTTGTTTTCGTCTTGAAGGTCTTCGATTATTACAGGATCAAATGTTTTAAGCTGAAGTTCAGCTATATCAAATAACCATTTTCCCCATTTTTCCTCTAGCTTCTTCCTGAATTTTGAATTCACAAGAAATTTATAGTATTCACTTATCATTCCCTGATATACAGGAATAACATTGTCATAGTATTCATTTTCCTTGTCGTAATACTCATCGTTGGTATCTATGGAATGCCTTACACTTACAATTGTTGCCATGGTATCGAAATTGTTTCTCATTCTATTTATTTCACTCATGGCACTATCCTGGGATTCAAAATCAGCAGCATCACTGAAGTCTTTCAAATATTTGTTAAATTCACCTTCGAATTTTTCCACATCAATTCTTTCGTATTTATATTCGTTGAATTTCATATTGCACCGTCCTCATTATTATTGATCATACAGAGTCAATCTTTGCTATTTCATAAACTAGGGAACTTAAAAGACCAGAAGTTTTGTGTATGCACTCCTCATCTATTGCGAATTCACCTGTATGAGGCCTAGACTTGAATCCAGGGTTTGAACCAACACCTATGACAATAGCTTTCCCCCCATCGTCTTGAACCTTATTCATCATCATTGCAATATCCTCACTACCTAAAGATGGAATATTTCTACAAAGTTTTAAGTCGATATTTTCATCAATAACCTTCTCACAGTATTCTGTAAGATTTTTACTACTGTATGAAGTATCTGACTTACCCATGATTTTAATATCTACCGTACATCCATACATTTCAGCTGAATTTATCAATATCCTGCGTGCAGCATTAAGCATATATTCATCCAACTCGGAATTTTCTCCTCTTGTTTCAATATTAAGCTTTGCATTATCCGGAATCACATTTCTGTCGGTTCCTGCCGATAGCATTCCTACATTTATTCTCGTTATACCTTTGGAATGTCTTGGTATGGAATGCATATTAAGAACTGCTGTAGCTGCCGCCAGAAGTGAATTATTTCCTAGCTCAGGCGTTCCACCAGAATGTGCAGGATTTCCAATTATTTCAGCATCAAACTTTGTTGTTGCAAAATATCCACCAAGTCCGCATTCCACCTCTCCTGCTTTTAAATCATTTGTAACATGTATGCCCAATAGATAATCAACATCATCAAGAATTCCTGCCTTTACCATTGCGTAGGCTCCTCTTACCCCTTCTTCTGCCGGTTGAAAAATCAACTTGATATTACAGTCCAAATCATCATTAATGCTTCTTATAATTTCTGATACCCCAAGACCTATTGCAATATGAGCATCATGACCACATGCATGCATTAAATTACCTTTTACTGATGAAAATCCTTTCTCAGTAGAAATATTGTCTCCAGATTCCTTGATTTTCAATGCATCGATATCAAACCGCATGGCAATGGTCCTGTCCTTCCCCTTTCGCATGTCACCTACAACTCCTGTAAAACCTCCTTCCATCTTATGAAGATATCTGGAATCAACAAAATCTTTACTTACTTCATTAAATAATTCATCTATATACTTTTCATCTGAAACACCAAGTCTGTCATTTTCAGAGACAATATCCCTTCCAACTGTAATTTCATAACCTAATTCATCTAGATATTCTGCAATTATCGTTGACGTTCTGAATTCTGTCCATCCGGCTTCAGGATGTTTATGGATGTCTCTTCTTATTTCTATAAGTTTGTTTCTGATTTTTTCTGAATATTCTCTTATTTGTTCGTGCATTATTCACCACCTGACATATCCCTATGATTTATTGTAATATCTGTCAATAATAAATACAAATTAAATTTCTGTTCAATTTACATTTTCAACTGTTTCATATGCAACAAAAAAACCGCCGATCAATGATCAGACGGTCTTTTAATCAATTATATTACTATAGTATTTCTACAGTATATTTTGCTTTCAGCTCTGTAACCTTGCTGTTGTATGCTTCAAATTGTTTCTGATTTAGAAGGTTTTGCTTGATTCCTTCTTTAACCTCTTCAAAATTCATAGTTCCACCTTCTGTTTTACTATCAACCATAATAAGGTGATATCCAAACTGAGTTTTAACAGGCTCGCTCAACTGACCAATTTCAAGATTAAAAGCTGTCTCTTCAAATTCAGGAACCATCTTGCCTTTACTAAAGCTTCCCAGACTACCGCCTGCTTCTTTAGAAGGACACGAAGAGTATTTTGAAGCTGCTTCAGCAAAATCAAGTCCACCTTCAATCTCTACTTTTATTTCCTTAATCTTATCTTCGTTATCAAGAAGTATATGCCTTGCTGAAACTTCAGAAGCTTTCTCGAATTGTGCTGCATTCGATTTATAGAATGTCTGAGCTTCTTCATCATCAGCACTTACGCCAGCTATTACGCTTTCTACAGCATATCTCTGTAAAAGACTTCTCTTTGCATCTTCGAGCAATTCAATAAAGTTCTTTTCCTTATCCATTTCCTTATCAACAGCGTCAAAATATAAAAGTTCTCCTGAAACAACTTCATCAAGAAGTTTTTTCATTCCATCTTCATTATTCATTTGAGCAGATTGCTGAGGTGGAAGATTTTGCATTATTCTGTCTAACATATTTTGTGTTATTTCTTTTCCGTTTACTTTTGCTAATATTTTATTTTCCAAATTAAATCTCCTTAAAGTTTTTCCAGACTATCATATAATATAATCATATTTTTTGCAAATCATTCTCTGAAAATTTTATTTACTACAGCAACAAAATCCAAAGCCGTTTCATCATGGGATCACCTTCCTAATTCACTATCAAATGACTCCAATTGCTTATTTTTTCCTTATTTCCAATAATAAAATATTTAGTCTCATGTGGTTTTATATCAATAATTGTCGCCTTCTTAAAATCTTTCCTGTGTCTGTTGAAACAATCATATCTCAAAATTGATGTCTTCACTGCATCGTTTGAATTAAAATATACTTCATAACTATATTCACTGTATTTAAATTTTATTTTGTAAACATTATCAATTATTTCCATATGGTATACATCAAGATTAAGAAGAGGGTACAAAGATTTCAACATATGCTTTTCAACATCATTGTAGTTTGCAATATTGTCCGAGTTCATTATAACATTTCCCATTAAATAAGACAAAAACAGCATTGAATATTTCTCATGCTTGTTCAGGAATGAACCTTTGGTTTTCAAAGTAAATATCCCCGACGCATTGTTGAACATGTTTTTATTTAGCTTGTATCTGTTTAACGTGCTTACAAGAGTATTGCATACAGTTCTTCTCTCCTTTAAATTGCTGTTTCTTTCAGCTCCATTATCCCATGAAAATCCGTTTATACAACTCACACTGCAATAATCAACTTTTTTAAATGCATTTACAAGAGGAGATCCACTAAGCATTACCTTGCTGCCCTTTGAAATTTCTTCAATATATGATATTGCTTCACTAAGAATCATCCCCCTGTTTTTACCATTGCCAGGAATCATACAAGAGGCATAAACACAATCTACATTAATGAATTCAAATCCGCACTCCTTGAGATAATCAAAAACATTTTTTAAGTAATCCTTGAAGTTTTCATTCTGAATATCCAAGGCATAGACTTTTCCTCCCAAAGATGAATCCCGACCTGCAATAACTTCAGTATTTTGACTATTTTTTAATAACCATTCTTTGTTTTTTTTGTATATATTTGATTTACTGCTGCAAATAAAAGGAGCAACCCATATCCCTGGAATATAACCCTTTTCTTTTATTTTATCAGCAACAAATTTTAATCCATCGGGAAATCCCTTACTTGATTCCATCCAGTCACCAAGGTTTGCCTCATATCCACCATCAATCTGAATTATGTCATAGTCTATATTGTTCTCGCAAATGCTATCAAGATTTTTCATTATATCCTTACAAGTTACATCATTTCCATATCTACCAAAACTTCTCCACATTGAAATCTTACTGTTTTCAACATTCTTACCTGGAATCAGTTTTGCATAGTATTTCCATGAATCGTCAACATCATAGGATATCATTATTTTAAGTGCCTCAATGGAATTCTCAACTTCAGTGCCTGAAAGATCCTTTACTACTCTGATTTTCTTGTTTTCTATATTGCCGTAAAAAACTGTAAATCCCTTTTCTTCATTTAGCGAAGCTGTAAAAAGCGTTGACTTAAAACTTTTTAAATAGGTATATCCAGTGGAATGTATACATCCCTTCTTTTTAACATAATCAACAAACTTGTAATCTCCATAGCTGTCAAATCCTTTAATACGGTTCAGCCATCCAATTTTTTTCATTCTTTCGGATTTAAGATATTCCCTGCTTTCGCTCATGCTCTGATATCCATTTGAAAACATACTGAAATATGAAGCCCTGAAATTAAAATCAAGTTCGATTTTTTCAAGAAAGCATTTCTCGTCTGATTCAATTCTTATACTATAAACTTCACCATTCCTGATGTCTTCAGTTTTGATTTCCATTCTGATACCATCTTCCTGAATTTTACCAAAATCGTGAAATTTTATTGTTTTATACTTGTCTCCAACTCTAAGCTTAACAATTCCTTCATCAAACTTCATAAGGCTCTCCCTTAAATGATATTCCAAAAGTATACTTGTATCTGGTGTTCTTATTCAATTTGTATTTCTCCAATATTTCTGAACCAGTCATAGTATCACCACCTACACCCTTTTGCCCGTAATCCACATTCAATACTGTTTTTTCTTCACATTGCCTAATACTGAAATTAAAGTTCTTATCGCCTATGGCGTGAACGGATATAGAATTAATATCACTGAATGATTTCATCCATCTCGCATCAGTGCGATTTCCTCTTTCTTGTTCATTTGTATAATTATAGTTGAAGTCCTTCAATGGTAATTCATGAATACCAGTCTTAGCTCCCCTGTTCCTGTCTACATAGTTTTCATGTGGGCCCTTGCCGTAATATTTCACTATATCAAGTTGTTCCGCAAATTCAAACTGCATTCCAAACCTTGTCATTTCCTTTATAGACTCAATTTCATTATGAATAACAAGGTCAAAGTTGTTCTTTAGTTCATATATTAATATTGCAGGATCCTTGACTAGAGGATATTCAATTTCAAAATATACAACCACTTTATCAGGGTGTTTTTCCGTAAATGAGCTTATTACCTTCTTTTTCTTCAATGCATTGTCCCATTGAGCATTTCTACTTAAAATGCTTCTAAGATTGTTTTTTTCACTTCTTTTGTCTGTATCGGTATCATTCCTTGTAAATCTATGTACAATTTCCTTATAAAGTATATTTCCATTACCAAGATTGATGTTTTTTATATTTCCAGTTTTCTTGTTTATTATCATACTGTATTCAGTATTTTTTATACTTATAAATTCTCCTGTCTCAAGTATGGAAAATGACTCGACCTCATTGCTTTCTTCAACCTTACCAACATATGCAGAGCCAAAAAGCACAAACTGGTCCCATGCCACCTCAAAACCTTCATCAGCCCATTCAGTAGCTTTTTTAAGCTTCCATGAAACAGTAAGGATATATTCACAACCTTCATTTTTCACAATATCAGGTGTGAATTCAAATATTGTTTTCCCTTCAACTGCTTCAGACAACATAATTACATCTCTTTTATAGACCTCGTTGCCATTTTCAGCAATACTAACCTCAAGCAAAAAATCATCAATTGTCATTGACCTGTATTTATTTTCTATTTCAAGAATTAAACTTCCTTCTTCTTCCTGAATGGTTGTTTCAATATTTTGAAACACCTTCTTGATTTCATAAAACATGGGTTTGGGTTTCCCATCAATATCTATAACACCTTCTCTTGAAACTTCTCCAACCTCATCCCTAATCATAACAATATCTGTCATGTTCGAAATGAATCCACCACAAAGATTTTTATATTTCTCATAATTCATGACATGTTCATTAATATTACCAAGACAATTGCCTTCGATATAGGAAAGTTTGCTGCTAAATACCGGTTTCTTTATATAGTTTCCTATTTTAAGAGACTTGCTTTCGTTTAGAGTTTTAGTATCCTTAAAAAAATTTCTGATTGACTTAAGCTTTCCTATATTTTTTTCCATTTCAACAGTTGGATACTGTGTGCAAAGAACGTCTCCACCAATTGATCCGGTATTTCCAATATAGCTTACAGGCCTTGAATCATCCAAATCATCCAGATAATCTTTCATCACAAGATAATCCAACCCACATCCTGTATCCTTGCCAAGATACCACATAACTATGGACGGATGATTCTTGTCCCTATTTACTGTATTTGATATTCTCTTCAATGCAGTTTTGTTCCAGTCAAAACCTTCAGGCAGCTTTTTAAGAGACTGACTGGTATTGATTCCCAGTTCAGACACTACAAAGATTCCATATTTATCACACAATTCATAAAACCTAGAATCACTTGGGAAATCACTTGTCAGAATTGCATTTATGTTGTTTCTCTTTAAAAGCCTAATGTCCTCTTCCCAAATTTCATCGCTGGAATCAGATCTGTATATACTTTCACTATCGGTCCTGTTTATCCCTTTAAAAACTACAGGTTTTCCATTTACAAGAAACTGTGATTTTCTTATTTCTACCTGTCTGAATCCATGATTGATTCTTCTTTCTGACAGTATTGCATCATCATGGTCTTTTAATATTATATCAACGTCATAAAGATAAGGATTTTCATCATCCCACTTAACAGGCTTTTCAACCAACTTGCAGATGTAAACCTTTTCTTCTGAATTTTTATTCACTACGAAACCTGCAGTCATAAGGAGTTTTTCTCCTATCCTAAGTTCAAGCTTCAAATCCCTGTTTCTATCCGTTGAATTTCCAACCCAGGTTTCCACACAAAGTCTTGCATCTTCATATTCATCATCATAGGTACTTCTAACGAATAAATCTTTTATAAATATTTCGGGTTCAGAATACAATTCTATCTTCCTAAAAATACCACTTAAAAACCAGTCCAAAGAGCAATCTATAAATGAAGCATTGGAATATCTTTGTATTTTTAATACAACAAGGTTTTTTCCTAACTCAACAAATCCAGTCATGTCAAAATCCAGATCCCCCATAGTTCCATATGAAAAACCAACGTGTCTTCCATTGATCCATACTTCTACACTGGATTTCACTCCACCTATTTTAAGGAAAATTTTTCTATTCTCCCATGAGTCTCCTATTTCAATTGTTTTTCTATAAAAACCTGTAAAACAAGGTTTGTCATAAAGACCTGTTGTTTTATTGATTTTTCTGTTCAAGTTTTTAATAACATTTTCGCGATTTTTTTCAGGTTT
>JAUVAG010000145.1 GCA_030591825.1 Dethiosulfatibacter sp. | reverse complement strand
TCACACCCATGGTGTCAAAGGCTGCTGTAATTTCATCACCTTTAACCTGTACAATTGTACCGGTTCCCCATTTCTTGTGCTGAATCTTATCTCCAGCTTTGAAAAGCTTGTTGTCATTGCTATCAAAACTTTGTGCTGAAGATGAAGCTGTAGATTCTGCAGTGGTTGATGAAGAAGGAGTTTGAGCCAATTGTATAGGCTTTTTAGCAGTGGCCGTAAAACCTCCGGTAAAGAGATTGTACTTATTTTGCTTCTTTGCTTCCATCTGAATCTTCTTCTTGTTGGAATTAACAAGTTCTTCCGGTATCTCGTTAATAAATCTGGATATAGTCCTCTTGTGGTAATTTCCATATATTAATCTGTCCTGTGCAAAGGTTATGTAAAGCCTTTTCTTAGCCCTTGTTATCGCCACATAAAACAGTCTTCTTTCTTCTTCTATATCATCTTCATTCCCATCTCTCACTATTGGAAACATGTTTTCTTCAAGTCCGCCGATAAAAACAACATCAAATTCAAGCCCCTTAGCCGAGTGAACAGTCATGATTGTAATTCTCTCACCCTCCCCATCTTCGGTTTTTTCAATGTCTGTTAGAAGTGATATGTGAGCCATGAAGTCTTCAAGCTCAGTTTCTTCTCCCCTGTCCTGAAAGTCCCTTACTGCAGAGAAAAATTCATTTATATTCTCGAGTCTTGCCTTGCCTTCCACTGATCTGTTTGCTTCCATTAAATCCTTGTATCCTGAGTCCTCGTAAACATGCTCAACAAGGTCAATAAGCTCCATTTCCCCTTGCTTTTCACATATTTCATTTACCATATCTGTAAACTTCTTTAGAGATTCCGAAGCCTTCTTTGAAACACCTATCTGTGCACTGAGTTCAGCAGATTCAAAAAGTGACATATCGTTATCAGCTGCGAACTGGTCTAATAATTCAAGTGTTTTCTTACCAATTCCCCTCTTTGGAACATTGATTACTCTTCTAAAACTATAGTTTTCATTGTTGTTTTGAACAAGCTTAAGATATCCCATCAAGTCCTTGATTTCTTTTCTTGAATAGAATTCCTGTCCTCCCACAATCTTATAAGGAATCCCCTCAAGTCTCATCCTTTCCTCGATTGCTCTCGTCTGAGCTCTTGTCCTTACAAGAATGGCCATTTCATCATATCCTACACTCTGAATATTCTTTTCATTATATATTCTTTCAGCCATGAACAACGCCTCTGATTTCTCATCAAAAGCTTTGTTAATTAAAATTTTTGCACCTTCATCGCCTTCAGTCCAAAGATTCTTTCCTATTCTGTTTGTATTGTTCTTTATTACTGCATTGGCAGCCTCAAGAATGGTCTGTGTGGACCTGTAGTTCCTTTCAAGCTTAATAATCTTTGCAGAAGGAAAATCCTTCTCAAAGTCAAGTATGTTGTTAATATCGGCACCCCTCCATCCGTAAATGGACTGATCCTCGTCACCAACTACAAATACATTTTCCGGAGAATTTTCTTTTTTCCCAAGAATTCTAACCAGCATATACTGAACCTTGTTTGTATCCTGATACTCGTCTACAAGTATATATTCAAACCTGTCCCTGTATTCGTTTCTTATTTCCTCATTCTGCTCCATTATGTCAAGAGTCTTTATAAGTAAATCGTCAAAATCCAATGCATTACTCTTTTTAAGCTTCTTCTCGTAAAGCTTGTAGATTTCACCTATATTCCTCTTTCTGAACTCGGTGAAGTTTTCCTTTATATATTCATCCGGTCTTGTCCTGTTGTTCTTTTCATTGCTTATTATACTTCTAATGGAGTTTGGATCATAATCCTTGGTATCCAGGTTAAGCTCAAGAATACTTTCCTTCACAACTATCTTCTGCTCGTCTGAATCAAATATAATGAAATTGCTGCTGTAACCAAGCCTGTCTATGCATCTTCTTAAAATACGCACACAAATAGAGTGGAATGTACCCACCCACATCCTGCTTACATCATAGTCTATAAGCTCTGCAATTCTTTCCTTCATCTCGTTGGCAGCCTTGTTTGTAAAGGTTATTGCCAATATTTTATTCGGTGAAACATCATTCTTTTCAATAAGGTATGCAATCCGATTTGTCAATACCCTTGTCTTACCAGAGCCTGCTCCTGCAATTACCAGTGCCGGTCCTTCTATATGTGTCACGGCTTCATGCTGTTTTTCATTTAATTTAGTTAAATCCATTTTTTACCACCCTTTTCAAACTCTACCTTTAATATTATCACATAAGATAAAAGTTAACAAAATAAATTTTATTAACTTTTATCCAAATAGTAAAATTTAACATAACTTATTGGTTGAACAAGTGAATAATATGGCCTGTTTAGTACACTACAAACATAAAATTGCAACATTTTATGTAATTCTGCAAATAATAATTTTTAAAAAAAAGCTACAGTTTTATAACTGCAGCTTTTAAAATATAAAATTCTATCTAATGCTCATTTTCATGCCCTGATTCTTCTATCACCTTTTCTGCAAGATTTGAAGGAAGTTCATCATACCTCAAGAATTCCATCTCGAATCTTCCCCTTGCCTGAGTCATAGACTTAAGATCTATTGCATACTTGAACATTTCAGCTTGGGGAGCTTCAGCAAGAACAAGCTGCTTTCTATTAGACTGAGGTTCCATTCCAAGTATCCTTCCTCTTCTCTTGTTCATGTCTCCCATTATGTCTCCCAAATAATCATCTGGAATCAGTATTTTTACAGACATAACCGGCTCAAGAAGTACAGGTATTGCTTCCTTGATTCCTTTCCTAAATGCAAGGGTAGCAGCCATTTTGAATGCCATCTCGCTTGAATCCACATTGTGGTATGAACCGTCATGAAGAGTAGCCTTGATATTCACAACAGGATAACCTGCTAAAACACCCTTTTCAAGGCAGTCTCTAAGACCTTTCTCAACTGCAGGAATGTACTGTCTTGGTACTGAACCGCCAAAAATTTTATCTTCGAATGCAAATTCTTCATTAGAAGGTTCAAATTTAATATAAACATCCCCGTACTGACCTGCTCCACCTGACTGTTTCTTATGCTTTCCTTGTACGTCAGCAGCACCCTTAATTGTTTCCCTGTAGGCAATCTTTGGATCCGAAAGTTCAACTTCAACATTGAACATGTTTTTCATTTTATGTGTTATTACAGACAATTGCATGTTTCCCTGTCCACCAATAAGAAGCTGTTTTGTTTCCTTGTTTCTTTCAACTACAAAAGTGGGGTCCTCATCTGTCAGCTTATGCAAAGCCTGTCCTATCTTTTCCTCATCGTCCTTGGATTTTGGTTCAACACAAAGGAACAGACATGGCTTTGGATAATTGATTGCTGGGAATTTTAACGGATTGCTCTTGACAGTAAAGGTATCGCCGGTCTCGGCATACTGCAACTTGGCACATGCACCGATGTCCCCTGCTAAAAGTTCAGATGTTTCAACCTGTTCTTTTCCCATCATATAGAATAAGCTTCCCATCTTCTCTGTCTCATCCTTGTTTACGTTGTATATCTCGTCATCCTTCTTGACGCTTCCAGAAAGCACCTTAAAGAGCGATATTTTTCCTACATAGGGGTCTATTATCGTCTTGAATACGAATGCCGCAAAAGGCTTTTTCCTATCAATCTTGAGAACAATTTCTTCCTCTTCCTTAATTGCAATGAAATCCTTACAATCTGCAGCTGAAGGCATATAATCTATGCAAATATGCATAAGTTCCTTGACACCAATAGTCTTGGCCGAAGTCCCCACTATTACAGGAACCAATTCTCCGTTGTTTACGGCAAGTTTTAATCCGTTTCTTATTTCGTCATCAGTAAATGATTCACCCGAGAAAAATTTTTCAAGCATTGCTTCATCAGTTTCCGCAACCGACTCCATCAAGGAAGATCTCAATACTTTTGCCCTTTCCATGGCTTCCTCAGGAACTTCACCTTCAACACACTCTGTACCGTTGAAAACAAGACCCTTAAGTGAAATAATATCGACATAACCCCTAAAGTCCTGTTCGGATCCTATTGGCACTGCAAAAGGTACAACCTTCTTGTCAAGCTTCAGTTTGAGTTCTGCAAGAACCTTGTCAAACTTCACATTTTCCTTGTCCATTCGGTTAAGAAAAATAACTCTTGGTATGTTTCTTTCCTCTGCAATTTCCCATGCTTTTTCAGTTCCAACTTCAACTCCTGAAGTAGCATCAACACAAATTATTGCTCCACTGGCAACCCGTAAAGCTCCATATACCTCACCAACGAAATCAAAGTAACCAGGAGTATCTAATATATTTAATTTGGTGTTGTCAAATTCTACAGGAATTACACTTGTCCCAATTGAAAATCCTCTTTCTTTTTCTTCTTTGTCAAAATCAGAAATGGTATTCTTATCGTCTACATTACCCATTCTCTTCAAGGCATGGGAATTAAACAACATAGCTTCAACCAAAGTTGTCTTTCCACACCCTCCATGTCCCATTAATGCTATGTTTCTTATTTTGTCTGTGCTGTAATTCTTCATGATATTCCTCCTTTGAATACTTTGTACTTTCATTATATTTTATACGAAAATTTGTGCTTTTTCAACTACAAATAAAACGTTTTCACAAGAAAAAATAAATATTCGATTAAAAACCGCACATTTAAATTCATTTAATTCATTTCTATTCAATTCATCCGTTGAACTAAATCAAGTATTTAAAGGATTTCATCCTTGATGTAATTGTATATTTTCAGTGCATGACCCTTGGCTTTTATATTTCTGAACTCTTGAATAATTTTTCCATCATTGTCTATAATAAAGGTTGACCTAACAACTCCCATCTTAATGTTTCCGTACATATTTTTTTCCTTCCATACCTGGTAATCCTCATGAGTCTTT
>JAUVAG010000009.1 GCA_030591825.1 Dethiosulfatibacter sp. | reverse complement strand
TTGTGTAGTGACTTTATTCTACTACAAAAAAGATAAGGATTCCTTATTTTTTAAGGGTTCTCATAAATCTGTAGATAAGATAAAGTATGAAAACCTTAACTGTGGATAAAACTATGGAAACTCAAGAACCTTAAGAGGTTGTCTTTGCTATTGTTTGATGGTAAAATATATTATTGATTTCAGGATGGTGGTTAAATGTCAATTGCAGATATAATTATAGAACTGGATAATGATTATAATATATTGTCCCTGGAATATGACGGGGAAGCTTCGGGATTTTTCAAGCCTTCCTTTGATTTGTACAAAGGTATGAATATCCATGACATACTAGTGATGGATATGGAGTCAGTTGCAGGTACTGTTGACTGGAGAGACAAGGAGCTTTCATACAGAATTGTGAAATGTTCGGGAGTAAAATCCTTTCTTTTTTTGAAGCAGATTGATATAAGAATGATAATGCTTGAAAAGTCCCTTGATGCAATGGACTGTGGCATTCAAATATACGACAAGAATGCAAGGATTGTATATTTCAATGAAGATAGCAGAAGGATATCGGAAGTTGAAAATGAAGAAGTTGTGGGCAGGTACATGGCGGAGGTGTTCGACCTTGATGTACAGGACTACAGCACTACCTTGACTGTTCTTGATACAAAACGTCCTGTCATGCATAGATGTGATACCTTCAAGGTGAGAGGTGGCAAGACGGTAACTACTACAAATTCAGCAATGCCTGTTATCATAGATGGTGAAGTGGAAGGTGTAGTCCTTAAGGAATGGGATACTGTTGCTGTGAAGAAAAGCTATGAATATATGGAAAATGTTCAGCAGGGCATAATGGATTTCATAAGCAGCAATACCGACATGGCAAGAGAAAATAAAATATATTTTGAAAATATTGTAGGGGAAAGCACTAAGTTGACAGAGGCATTAAATCTTGCAAAAAGGGTGTCTGTTCAGGATTGTAATGTTTTGGTCTACGGAGAGACGGGAACGGGCAAGGAACTTTTTGCACAGAGCATCCATAACGAAAGCAACAGGAAGAATAAAAAATTTATCCCCCTGAACTGTGCGGCTGTACCTGAAAACCTTATTGAAGGTATCCTTTTCGGAACAGAAAAGGGAGCTTTTACAGGCAGTGAAAACAAAAATGGATTATTTTTCCAGGCTGATGGAGGAACACTTTTTCTAGACGAGCTAAATTCCATGAGTTTCAACATGCAGTCTAAGCTTCTCAGGGTTATCCAGGACGGAAAATTCAGACCTGTAGGCAGTGAAAAGCTCATAAAAACTGATGTTAGGATAATTTCTTCCTGTAATGAAGAACCATTTTCAAGCGAAATCAGAAAGGACCTTCTTTACAGGCTTTCAACAATAATCGTTGAAGTGCCTCCTCTAAGGGAAAGAAGAAGTGACATTGAAAGTCTTGTGTTTTATTTTTCGGACAAGCTTTCTAAAAGATACAACAATAGAATTGAAAAGATAGATCCCGAGGTTCTAGACTATTTGAAAAGGTATCAATGGCCTGGAAATGTCAGGGAGCTTGAACATATAGTGGAATATGCACTTAATGTAATGGATGACGGTGAATTCAAAATCAATCATATTCCAAGACATGTCATGACCAGCCAGGATTCAGATGAAGGTGAAGGACTCTTTACGGAATCCATATATGAAAACGAGCTTTCATATATGGTGGAGAAATTCGAGGACATGATAATAAGAAAGGTACTAAAGCACCACGACAACAATATCACTCTGGCGGCTAAATCTCTTGGAATCAAGAGACAGAGTCTCCAATATAGAATAAGGAAGTATGGAATAATTATATGAGTAAAAAGGCAAAGTTTATAATTTTATTACTTAAGCTAAGGCTTAAATTCAAGACATATATATTTGACTACAGGAAGAAGAGAAAAAGTTCCCCAGTATATAAGGTATCTAAAAATATAGCAGGAATCTTTTCTATATTTAGACAACTCCCTTCCGGAATAAGCGCCAGGAAGATATGCATCAAGGGCATAGAAGGAGAGTGGATATACAAGAATGAGATAGACAAGGATAAAGTCATTTTGTATTTTCATGGAGGTGGCTATACACACGGCTCTGAATCTCAATACAGGTTTCTCATCGGTGAAATGGTGAAGGAGACAGGCATCAATACATTCATATTCGACTACAGACTAGCTCCAGACAATCCATACCCTGCAGCCTTTGATGATGCAGTAAAGGCATATAACTTTTTAGTTGGAGAAGGTGTTAGGGAAAGGGACATTATATTTATGGGGGATTCTGCAGGTGGAGGACTTGCCTTTGCAACGGCTCTATATTTGAAGGATAATGGATTGGAGCTTCCGAGCAAGATACTTGCAATGTCTCCATGGACAGATCTTGCCTGTAGGGGAGAGTCTATACAAAAAAATGAAAAGACGGAGCTCTTTGTACCTGAAAAGCTCATAAAGGAATACAGCAGGGTATATGTATTCAGGCAGAATCCTGAGAATCCCTATATTTCGCCTCTATACGGAGACCTGGAAGGGTTTCCGGACACTTATATAAACGTTGGAAGTCATGAAGGACTTTTGGACGACTCTCTTAGGTTCCATGAAAAACTTCTGGAAAATGGTGTGAAATCAACTCTTTCTGTAGGTGAGGGTCTTTTTCACTGTTACCCTCTCTGGGCAATGATATTTGATGAAGCCCGTGAAGAGTTTGCAAGGATGCATAGATTTATACTTGAATAAGAGTGAAAAATAATCCATATTTGCTTTATCCCAAATAATATCAGATATTATTTGAGATTGCCCGTAGTAATCAAATGACTTCATAAACCTAAAAACTAAAAAATAGTATCTGGCATCAGCGAGGTCTCGACTTCTAGGTTCAACTATCCACCTTATAAATTAAAGATAGTTGTTCCGAGTAAACAAAGCAACTACCTTGTGTCATCCCTAAAAGGGATGTTGTATGCGTGGAAAGTAACCTTAAAAGCAAAATCACAACGATTCAAGTGATTTCGCAAATAATTAACTTTCCTAAGCTGGAGTAGGGAGTTGATGCTGGATATTATTTTGGTGCAGAATACTATCAACATGACAAAATGCACAAAACACCTTGAAGCGTTGGTGTTTAGCTACCGCTACAACAATCTTTAATATCTAAAAAAGGATGATTGTTGGTAGCTTATACATGGAAAACTCGTCTCATTTTTTCTCTCATATCTTCCGGCAGTACATTGTAAAGACCTGTCATGATTACCGCAAAGAGCTGCAGGGTTATAAATACTATGAGTGACCAGGTGATTTTAAGTGTTCCATCAAAATTTATTGAGAGAACGGACTCTACTATGAGTGACAGTATGCCGACTCCCACTGCAGTATAGACAGGAATGAAGATGAAATGGTTCTTGTGCTTTCCTTTTTTGTAAAAGTGTACAGTAAGCAAAAATATCGCAATTGCTGAAATTGTAATGGGAAGTGCATAGGTCAGTGACCATTCCATTTCACCATCAATATAGTCAAGTAGAAAGGACTGGAGAATTACCGTTGCACTGAAAATTCCAGTTCCTATCTTGAGGTGTGGTATGTATCCCATGATTATGAAAAGGTAGATAAGTCCTGCCATTATACAAATTACAAATCCCGTCATATAGTCTGATATGGATGAACGTATCAGTCCTATAGTGAGAAATATTACTATTGATATTATACTCAGGAGAAAGACGGTAATGAATACCTTGTTCCTGAGTGTTTCCAGTGTTTTTATATACATGTTTCTTGCTTCTGGAAATTTGTTTATTTCGGTGTTTTCCTGCATGCCTTCTATATCAGGTATTGGGAAGTTACAAAGTGGGCATTCCTTTACATTTTTATCAACTTCAACTCCACATTTTGGACAATAAGCCATTTAATCACCCTCCTTTTGAGTATTTGTTTCTATTTTGACGTGTAGATTCATTTTCCTCAGCTTTCTGAAAAATATCTTTTCAATTTCCCTGTTTGGAGTTACACTACCGAAGGAAATGCATGTTTTGTTGTTGTAGCTCAGCATCGTTATTTTTGTAAGGTTTCCGACGCTTGGAGGTGGATAGATATCCATTTGGTCCACGTGCTTGCTTATTTCCTCAGGAAGCTTGATCAGTCCAAGATTGGAAAGGCTGCTGGTATAGTTTGTTTCACCGAATCTGCTGTAGATGAAGGGGATGGCAAGGTTTTTTATTGGTAATGGAAGGAGTCTTACCTTCCATTTCTTTTCACTGGCAACATTTCGGCTTATGAATTTCTGTATGTACTTCTTGTTTACCCTCATTCCGAAATAATGATCTATGTATTTCAGAATTTCGTCAAATGTATAGTCTCCAAGGCTTGTATCGATAGATGGAGTCAAGCTTACGAAAAAATTTTTCAATGTTTTTGAAGGAAACATAGAGCGAAGGTTTATTGGGATGTTCATTGTCACAGGCAGATTACGGCTGTTTGTTTCCGACCCTGTGGTTTTCAAAAAATCGAGGAAGGTCTCGAAATATACGGCCAGTAGAAACTTTGTCACCGATGTATTGTAAGACTTGGCAAGATTGTAAAGGTCGTCTGACGGAATAATACCAGTTATAATGAAGTATTCCCCTTTGGCATTGAGCTTGAAGGGAAGGTGATAGGCTCTCTTGGGTTTTCTAGGCGCCCTTACTTTTTCGCTGTAGTATTTGTGGAATGCATCTTCATATACCTCTTCCGTATCCGTATAATCGCTGAACATGTCAAGATTGGCTGATTCATCTATATCACCTGTGAGATGAAGGTAGTTCAGCAGAAGTGACTGCATGAAAACTACAGCCCCGTATCCGTCGGTGAGGCTGTGGGAAACTTCAAAACTTATTCTTTTTTTATAGTATATTACCCTGAAGGGGAGTGTATCCTTTTTCTTGTAGTCGAGATACATGCAGGGATAGTAGGTTTCCTCCTGCACCCTGGGAACTGTATGGACCTCTTCGAAATAATACCAGAACAGACCTCTTCTCAGTCTCACTAGAAAATGCTTGAATTTAGGCATTATTGTTTCCAGTGTTTTTTGAAGTATTTCAGGGTCAACATCTTTATTCAAGGTTGCTGAAAGACGTAAAACCGTGGAAACCCTTGGTGAAACTATTGATGGGTAAAGCTTTGCTGCATTATCTAGCCTGTGCCATTGTCTTTCATCTGTTTTGGATTTCATATATTCCACCTGTGGTCATTTTGGATGGTGTTTATGTGAATATTACATCATCCTTGTCTTAATTATAACTCAAGAGGGATAAATGAACAAATGTTAATATGAAGTTGAGGGAGAGATTATATTATGGGACTTAAATTAACTCGAGGGCTATTTTAACTATCATGGTTCTTGGTATAATTACTGGTTTACCAGTAATTTCATAAACCATGTTCTTCATTTTTTCAGAATATCCCATACAGTCCATGAATATCACTGAGATATCCTCGTTATCAAGTAGTAAGGCTTCTTTTCTTATATTGTCAATATTTCCATAGGGTGAAGCAAAGACAGGAAAGATTTCCATTCCCATGGAATTCCATGCTTTTCTGATATTTGTTTCTTGATCCTTTTCTGGAATAAAAACACCTATCTTCCCTTGAAAACCTATGTTTTTCATAATATTATGAAGGATTTTCTGGGGAGGTAAAATAGGAACCTTGGATACTAGCTCAGGGATTTTCCCGGTACACATCATAAGTATTATGTTACAGCTCTTTTCATTGAGATGGTCTACGCAGTTTTGAAGTAAAGAATGAATTTTTTCTTCGGCGATTTCAACCTGTGAGCCATCCCTCATCCTGCTGACCAGGAACTGATCATTTTCACCTGGTGAGAAGTTTTTGCATATAAAATCATGACTGTATTGATCTAGAGCTCCTGCTTCTATGATTTCAATATTTTCAGGGATGATTTTTCTTACATCTTCCATGATATCGGTTCTGGGGGATTGGCCTATTGTAATAAATCCTATTTTTTTATTTTTCATAGTATAGAGTCCTTTCATTATATATATTCTTTTATGGAATGAAATTGTTGATATTTCTATAATTCTTATTAAATTACAATTTTCATATCCTTGATAATTTTCACATCTCATATTATACTAAATTAAAACAACTAGACAAGGAGCTGTTATGGACTATAGTAATTTTTTGGAATTAAAGAATGTCAACTCCTTAATTCAGCCACAGGAAAAACTAGATTTTGATGAGGTAAGTTGTTCCATCGTAACCGCTCCGGGAAATCATCATTGGGTTGGTAAGGATGATTTTGTAATAATAATACCGGATTTGATAAAGGAAGAAGATGTAAATAATATTTTTAAATCACTAATAGACAAGGATATTAAAGGATGTTGTATTGTTTCCAGTTTAAAAATGTCGGAGATAGATATAAATCTTTGTAGAACATTCAATTTGCCTCTGTTTTCTTTTGATGTACCTAGAAAAATTGGTAAACTTCTCAGTATATTGACTGATGAAAAGAATATTGTTGAATATTTACATAACCAACTGAAAAACAATATACTTTGCATCATGAATGGTCCCTGTTTTAACGAAAACAATCTTACTAAGCTCATTGGTATATTCTTAAACAGGGAAACCTATTTATTGTCATCAGATTTTACTATGCTTTGCCAGGAAAATGAACACTTGTTATCAAAGGAGGAAATACCTCTTATGAAATGGTCCGAGGAGCTTTCAGCGTGGAACAGTACTGCATCATATTCCCTTGAACCGGTCAGCCTTCACCATGAGGATAATACCTATCTTTGTTTTCCCTTGAAATCGGAAACAACCATACTTGGATACCTTTGTATACAGGAAGGGCATAAGTGGGGTGATTTGAATACAGTAAGCATGAGTGAACTTTTATCATATTTCATAATATGTCTGGTGCATTACTCGAAAACAAAGGTATTCAGACGTAAATCCTTTGAAGAATTTCTTCAAAGTGTTTTATATGGATTTATTGATGAAGTTGCAGATTTGAAGAAAGAAGCTTCAAATTACAATTTTGAATATTATCTGGAGCGATATGTTTGGATTATCAGAGTAGAGCCAATAGACGGTATGAAGAAAGATGAAAGTCCAAACATCATGAATCAAATTGTACAGCATGCCAGTAACATTTCAGAAAAGTTGTTTTACAAAAATATATTCCTGAAAGAAGGCAACCAGGTAATCTCAATTCAAATAAAGGATGATACTCCGGATGATGTTGAATGGCCCAAATATTTGAAAATACTTGAAACACTGGAAATGCAGTATCCTGAATATAGGTTTTGTATTGGTTTCAGCAGGGCTTATCCAAGCCTAAACAGACTGAAAAATGCTTATGACGATGCTGTTTTCAGTGTAACCATAGGAAGGCAGATATTCACAAATAAGAAGAATATATTCAACTACAATGATTTATTGATATTTCACCTTTTGTATAATCAGTTGGATAATCCCATAGTTGTTAGGATTTATTCAAATACTGTAAAACTTGTGGCAGCCTATGACAGCCAAAAAAATGATGTTTTGTTGAAGACTTTAAAAGCATTGATTAAGAATAACTTCAATTACAAGGTGACTGCAGATAGTCTCTTTATACACAGAAATACACTTTATCAAAGATTGAGCAAGATTGAGTCCATAATAGGAATGCCTCTTGTTAAATCGGAAACCAGGTTGATGTTACAACTTGGAGTTAAATACAGTTATTTGATAAACAATATAGACAAGAGAGACAGCTATTAAGCTGTCTCTTCTTATACACTGTGGACTATATTACCGTCTACTATTGTCATGATATTTTTTGTCATGCTTTTCAAAGGGTCTCCGTCAAATATTGCTAGATCAGCGTCTTTTCCAGGTTCCAGGCTTCCTATTCTGTCAGAAAGACCAAAGGTTGAAGCTGGGTTGACAGTAACTGATTTAAGAGCATGTTCATATGACATACCTTCCTTGACAAGCAGACAAGCGGTTATAATAAGCATTCCAATTACCGTATGTGGGTGGTTAGTGGAAATGCTTGTCAAAATGTTTCTTTCGGTTAGTATACCTGCCGTATCAAGCCTTCTATTGCATAGTTCGATGCTTGAATTGTCTGTAAGACAGGTTCCAAGTATTATGGGAATATTGTTTGAAATTATTTCATCAATGACCATGTAACTTTCGGCAGCTCCATCAAGTATTATGTCGATATTGAATTCTTTTTTTATTTCTATTGCATTAAGAATATCTTGAACCCTGTTTGCAGTTATTTTAAGTGGAATTTTTTTACCAAGTACAGGTATAAGGCTTTCATATTTCCTGGAAAAATTATCCATTGATATTTTGCCTTCGTTTTTATTCTCTAGATAAACTCTTGAATTGTACAGGTTTTCCCTTAATATGTTGATTATACCCATTCTTGAAAGAGGCGATTCCTGTTTATCCTGGTTCCATTTTTTAGGAGCATCACCAATAGTGCAGCATATGTCTGTTGATTCTGAAATCATGGAGTCGTGAAGGGATTTTCCCCATGTTTTGACTGCACAGCTTTGACTTCCAATGACATTGGTATTTCCAGAATTTACTACAACAGTGGTGATACCTGAAGAAACAGCCTGTTTAAAATATTCATCAGTGTAGTTTATTCCGTTAATTGATTTCAAATCGGAAATCACATTTTCATATTTTTCATTGGAATCATCTCCGGGAAGTCCTGAAGCTGATTCAATCAGTCCCAGAGAAGTGCTGCAGTCTATTAGCCCAGGCATTACAATACTTTGATGCAAATTAATTGTTTTAGTTCCAGGCGAGGTTATATTTGAATCGATTGCTAGTATTTTACCTTTATCAACAAGTATGTCTCCATACAATATTTTGTTATTGTTCAATGTGAAGATTTTACCATTTTTTAATAGAAGCATTTTTTCCTCCCTATATTACTGGGCGTTGGAGCGGTTGTAGACAATTTTGCCCTTTATTATTGTAGTTTCAGTATTTGTTCTTATTTCGAGGGGATCACCGTCAAAAATGACAATATCAGCATCCTTGCCTTCCGCTATGCTTCCAATGCTTTTTTCCAGACCCATTGCTTTTGCAGGATTTATTGTAATCATTTTGACAGCTTCTGAATATTCAAGTCCTTCCTTGACAATCATTCCAGCTGCAGTTGCTAAATAGCTGATATTTGAAAAAGGGTGATCAGTAGTCAATGAAACAAGACATCCTGCCTCCATTAGTATTTTTGACGTATTTATTGTTGAGTTTTTCAATTCCTGTTTCGACTTGAACATTAGAGGCGGTCCAGTCAAGATGGGTACATTTCTTGAAACCAGTTCGTCAACAATAAGGTGGCCTTCGGTGCAGTGATCAAGTGTATATTTAAGATTGAATTTTTCAGCCAGCCTGATTCCCGACATTATATCATCGGCTCTGTGAGCATGAATTTTAATAGGTATCTTCCTGTTAAGTACAGGCAGATAGGTATCCCAATAGAAATCCCTTAGGGTTTCATCTTTCAATACCTTTTCCCTGTACAAAAGGGCTTTTTCAAATTCTTCTTCAAGCAATGAATATGTAGACATCCTTGAAGAAGGAGATTTTCCCATGGATCCATATACGTTTTTAGGATTTTCACCAAAGGCAATCTTAAGAGCAGCATAGGGATTGACTGTCATTTCGGAAATTGTGCTTCCACAAGTCTTGATTACTGCAGCCTGTCCTCCCAGTGCATTGCCGCTGCCTGGGGTTATCATTATAGTGGTAAAACCTGCCTTGACAGCGTCGGTAAAACCCTTGTCCTGGGGATTTGCTCCATCTATAGCTCTCATCAGTGGAGTTAGAGGCTGGACGCATTCATTTGCATCGTTGCCGTTTTGGGTGTCAGTCCACATTCCCAAATGAGAATGGGCATCTATAAATCCCGGGAATATTTTTTTGTTTTCTGCATTGATGACTATAGTCCCTTCGCTGGGACCTATACCTTTTTCAAGGGATTTGATTTTCGAATCAGACACCAGTATGTCCTTTTCGACAAAGAAACCTTTGTTCACGTCAAAAACTTGTCCGTTTTTAATTAGTATGGACATATAAGCCTCCTGGAGTTTATTCTATCTCCAATAAATCTGTTAGAATTCCAAGATATATCTTGGTTGAATTGACAACGTCTTCAATATCTACATTCTCGTTGTATGAATGGATTCCTTCTGTATTTGCAGGTCCGTACTGAATGGTTGGAATATTGTTGTAACGATAATACCTTGCATCACTGGATGCCCATTGATATGCAGGGAGAACTTCACTTCCCCAGACATTTTCTGCATTATTAACTGCAGCCCTTACTATGTCATTATCAACATCAGTGTAATTGGCTTCAGAATTCCAGTTGAATTCGTATTCTATATTCTCTATATTGAGTTTTTCGATTATTTCATTGAATTTCTTTTCTATGTCGGAACCTGAAACACCTATTGGTATTCTGATATCTATTGTTGCTTCACAATAATCCGGAACCATGTTGGTCTTGATGCCGCCGGTTATTGTTCCTATGTTTACAGCAACATGGTCTATTACATTTTCGACGCCTTCAGCTTTCAGAGCTCTTTTGGCTATTGTTTTAGAATCTGCAAGAACCTTTTGTTGATTTTCGTCATAGATTCCTTTTATTTCAGTAAATTTTTCAATTTCAGAAAGGATCTTCATAAGTTTGGTGATTGCATTTTCACCTACATAGTTGCCTATACTTCCGTGGGCTGATTTTCCATAGGATTTGATTTTAAACCATGTAGATCCCTTTTGACCTACTTCAACATTGCTGTTTGAGGTTGGCTCGGCTACAAGGCAGGCATCGGCATCATAGGAATATCCATTATCCAGCAGCCATTTGGTTCCAAAGTCGCCACCGGTTTCTTCATCAGGAACTATGTGCAGAATGATTTTACCGTTAAGTTTTGCATTTTCTTCGGCAAGTATTCTAGTTGCAAAGATTATCCCTGCAAGACCAGCTTTCATGTCTGAAGTACCTCTTCCAAGTATTTGCGTGTCTGTAATTTCTCCTGAAAAAGGTTCGAAGTTCCATTTGTTTAAATCGCCAACGGGAACAACGTCTGCGTGGCCATTAAGAATTATTGTTTTTCCATTATCATTTCCCAGCTTTGCCACAATATTAGGAAATTCTTCTTTTGATCTGATTATATCGTATTGAATTTTACTTTCATTCAAATACCCGGATATGAATTTTGTTATTTCCTCTACATTTCCTGTTGGGTTTTCACTTGGTATTTTAATCAGGTCTGATACCAGTTTAATAAGTTCATCTTTTCTATTATCTATTATGGACCAAAATTTATCTTTCATCATTTCACTCATTTAGATTTCTCCTGTTGTTTTATTGATTGTATAAAAAGCATGCTACTTCATGTTTTTTATCAATTTTTTTCAGTTCGGGCATTTTCTGTCTGCAAATATCCATGCAGTATGGACATCTGGTTGACAAGGGACATCCCTTTGGAAGATTAAGCGGACTTGGGATGTCTCCTATCAACTCAAATTTTTCTTTATTTTCAAAAGGGCTTTCAGGGGGGATTGCCGAAAATAAAGCTTTTGTATAAGGATGTTTAGGATCCTTGTATATGTTTTTAGAATCTCCCAGTTCTATTATTTTGCCTAGATACATAATTGCAATTCTGTCACTTATATATTTTACTACACTTAAATCATGTGAAATGAATATATAAGTGAGATTGAATTTTTTTTGTAGGTTTTTAAATAGATTTAAAACCTGTGCCTGTACTGAAACATCAAGAGCCGATACAGGCTCATCGCATACGATGACCTTTGGATTTAGAGCGAGAGCTCTTGCTACGTTTATCCGCTGCCTCTGACCACCGCTGAATTCATGTGGATATCTGTTTACATGGAAGGTATCGAGACCGACTTCCTTCAGTAATTCAATGACCTTTTGTTTTCTTTCAACGGGAGTTCCTATGTTGTGAATAATCATTGGTTCTTCAATGATTGCACCGACAGTTTTTCTTGGATCCAGTGAAGAATAGGGGTCCTGGAAAATTATTTGTATATCTTTTCTGACATTCTTCAGGTCTGAATTTTTTAATCCGTTGATTTTTTTATCATTGTATAGTATTTCTCCCGAGGAGGGATTGTGAAGCTGAATAATGCATTTGCCGAGAGTGGTTTTTCCACATCCTGATTCACCGATAACTCCAAGTGTTTCTCCTTCGATTACTTCGAAAGATACATCATTGACTGCTTTTAATATCTTAGGTTTTTCGAAAAGTTTTGTACCTTTGATTTTAAAAGTTTTTGACAGATTTTCGACTTTCAATACCGGATTATTCATTATTCATCCTCCTTTCTCTTAAGTTTCATTTCTTTTGTCTGAAAATGACAAGATACAAAATGACCCTCTTCGATTTCTATTAAACCAGGTGCCTTTTCCATACACAAATCCTGAGCATAAGGGCACCTGTTGTGGAAATTGCATGAACTACCGGTTAGCTTCAAATCGGGAGGAGATCCTTTTATAGCCTTCAACGGTTTATCCGTATCCTGGCTAAGCTTCGGCATGGAATCAAGCAGTCCCCATGTATATGGATGCAGTGG
>JAUVAG010000097.1 GCA_030591825.1 Dethiosulfatibacter sp. | reverse complement strand
GTTGATTGGAATAGCATTTGAAGTACCTGTAGCATTCTTGTCTGGAGTTTCCATTTCAGTGATTACTCCTGCTGCAACTGGATTTGACAGTGAAATGAATATTATTGGTATGTCACTTTCCATATTTACTATTGCCTGTGCCGCAGGTGTTGCAATTGCAGCGATGAGGTCGACTTTTTTGTTTACCATTTCCTGGCAGATTGAGTTAAGATTTGTCATATCTCCTTGTGCATTCTTGTATTCAAATTCGATTTTGTCTTCGGTGTATCCCAGCTCTTCAAGTCTTGCTATGAATCCGTTTCTCATGTCTTCGAAGGCTCCGTTGTCTACGATTTGAATGATTCCAACTTTAAGTTTTCCACTTTCATTTGAGTCATCTTTGGCTGTGCATGCAGACATTCCCATCATCAATACAATGATTAGTAAAATTGATACAAGTTTTTTCATCATTTTAGTCCGTCCTTTTTTTAGTTTTTAGCTTTGGTTTCAAGGTTTTTCTACATAAAAAAACACCTGTCCTGTATAAAGGACAGATGTATTATCTGCGGTACCACCTTAATTGACTATAACAGCAAATACTGCTGAAACAATCCGACTCTATAGAATGCCATCACATTCTTCACCCTTTAACGCTAGCGATGCGTCACAGAATACTCAGTGCAGTTTGCACTTTTAACTGTGCCCTCAATGGTCCATTTATCCAATTCGCATTTCTATCAGGTTTCCATCATCCCCGACTCTCTGTAAGTGCGCTACCGGTTTTATCTCCATCTCAACGGTTGAACATAGTATAACCGCAAAAGCGAATGTTTGTCAACAGAAAATTTCATTCAGTGAACTCGATAATTATTTCATTTATATCCCATAATGTTTCAAGTTTTTCTCTTGCTTCCTCTTTTATAACATTGGAGAATTGATGGGTTTCTGAAAGGTCAATTAAAAGATAAATGATACCATCTTCGAGTTTTATATTCTTTATAAGATTGGTTGCAACCATGTCAAGTCCCTTCATCGGATTCATCACCCGTCTCAATCTGTTGCGAATTGTGTCAACAGTTGTAGGTTCAAGGTTTACTACCATGCCATGTCTTTCTTCATAGTTTTTTATTGCTGCCCGTAGTCCTTCAACTGCCAATACGGAACAGTGGACTTTGATGGGAGGGAGTCCTCCCAGTGCATCAGAAGCATCCTTCCATGTCAACTTCTTGGCTTCATGTATTGTCTTGCCCTTGGCAAGTTCTGTAATTATTGAAGCTGTTGCAATATTTGAAGCACAGCCATAGGATTCAAATTTGATATCTTCGATTATTTTTGTGTCAGGGTTTACTCTTAAATATAATTTAATCATGTCACCACAGGCAGGGCTTCCTTCCGTTGATTTACCATCGGGGTTTTCCAACCTGCCAACATTTCGCGGATTCTTAAAGTGGTCAAGAACTGTTTCGTTATATGGAAAAGCCATTTCTATACCTCCTTGTGCCCAAGAGGACTAATTAGCCTTAGTTGGGCTACAACCTTTTCTATTGTATCCACGGTTTCATATATTTCAGCCATAGTGTTGAATCTGCCAAAAGTTAACCTTATTGACCCATGGGCTCTTTCGTGATTTCCTCCTATGGCGGCTATTACATGGCTGGCTTCAAGGGATTTGCTGAAGCATGCTGACCCAGTACTTACGGATATTCCGTACATGTCCATATGGAGTGTTACAGATTCACCTTCAACATAATGGAAGGTTATATTTGCATTTTGGGGAATACGTCTTTGAGGATGTCCATTAAGGCACACATCGGGTATTCTCGAAAGAACCAGCTCGATTATCTTGTCACGCATATCTCTCAATCTAATGCTTTCGTCGTCAGTGGATAATTCGACAGCTTTGGCGAAGCCAACTGCTCCCGGGATGTTTTCAATGCCTGCCCTGTAATCAAACTCTTGATATCCTCCGTCTGTGATTTTTTTTATTTCAGTGCCTTTTCGTATATAGAGCCCTCCGATGCCTTTGGGTCCATGTATTGTATGAGCGGATACAGTTATGATATCTACAGGAACGGTTTTCACATCGATTGGAATTCTTGTAAATGTATGTGTTGCATCAGTATGAAAAATCACATTTTTATTTCTGCAGATTTCACCGATTTTTACTATATCCTGCAGTGTTCCTATTTCCTGGTTACCATGCTGTATGGACACCAGTATGGTTTTTTCGGTTATGAGTTCCGCAAGTTTATCGGTGTTCACGAGGCCGTATTCGTCAACGTCCAAGTAGTCAATTGTAAAACCTTCCTTTTCTAAAGCTTTGGCTGAATGCAAGACAGGATAGTCTTCAATCTTGGATACTATGATATGCTTGCCTTTCTTGTCTCCCAATGCTTTGACAACACCCTTGATTGCTAAGTTTGACGATTCAGTGCTTCCTGAAGTGAATATAAACTCTTGGCTGCTGGCACCCAGTCTATGGGCAATAACCGACCGGGCATTTTCCAGTGCTTCTTTTGCCTCGATTCCTTTCGAATAGCCGAAATCAGAAGTTGCAACTGCATAATTATCAAAGTAATAACTTTTCATTTCATCAAAAACTCTCTTGTCAAGTTTTGTAGCCGCTGAGTTGTCAAGATAAATACTTTTCTCCATAAATTTCACCTCTAAATGAATAGCGTTATTGAAGAGTCCCTGGCTTCACTGATATATGTTCCCACTGCTCCATATTCGTCAATGATGTCTTCTGCCAAATCCTTCTTGCTGATGCCCATTATTTCCATGGTCATTTCGCATGCGATAACTTTTCCTCCCAACTCCCTGAAGTCAGACATGAGTCTTTCTGCAGTAGCCACATTATTTTTCTTCATTCTTCTTTTTATTATAAGCTTACCTAGACCAAGCATGTTCATTTTTGAAAGGGCGCCCTGGCTCAGACCGTTTTTCTTTAGTCTAAGAAGACCCCAGAATGTAAAATAAAGGGATGCTTCCATGCCCATTGCCAAAGCTCCATTTGCTACAATAAGGGCGCTGCTCAGTTTGTCCATGTCTCCACTGTGCACAATTATGGTAGCTTTCTCACTCATTATATTACCTCCTTATTTTTGGAGTATTATTACCCATTCATCTCCAGATTCTTCTATGCTGACTATCTTTACAGACAAGGCATCTGCAGCCATTGGAATTTCCTTTTTTGATGCAGCATGGGTTCCAGTTATTATAACCCTGTCTCCAGGCAATGCCTTCCTTAGAGCCTTGCGCATTTCCACCAGGGGAACTGGGCAGGTTTCTTTTCTAACGTCAACATTAATATCAGCCATAATCTCCTCCTATTTAATAAGTGTTGCTTTATTTTTTCATATTAGTATATATATTAATTGTAGTACTTATTGGAAGATTTGTAAAATTTATTGGATTTCAATTCTCATGGGTATCGTGGTATTGACTTATGGAGAAAATGCAAGTAGAATATAATCACGCACGAACAAAGGTTCGGGAGGTGTTTTGTCCAAAAATAGTCCAATAACATTTGGATGGAAGCCTGTAATAGAGTATAATTAAGGTATGTCATTATTTGATATGACAATATTAAAGTGGACTTGAAAGAAAAAATAATCATGAGGTTATTATGGATAAAATAGATAAATTTGAAATAGTATCGGAATACAAGCCTACTGGGGACCAGCCCCGGGCAGTTGAAAAGCTGACAAAAGGTATATTGGAGAACAAGAAGTTTCAAACTCTACTTGGTGTTACAGGTTCGGGAAAAACCTTCACCATGGCAAATATAATAGAGAAGGTACAAAGACCCACCCTTGTAATAGCACATAACAAGACATTGGCGGCCCAACTTTGCTCAGAATTCAAGGAATATTTTCCAGACAATGCAGTTGAATACTTTGTAAGTTACTACGACTACTATCAACCAGAGGCCTATGTTCCTTCATCTGACACATATATAGAAAAGGATTCTTCAGTCAATGATGAAATAGACAAGTTAAGGCACTCTGCAACGGCATCTCTCTTTGAAAGAAGAGATGTAATAATTGTAGCTTCTGTTTCATGCATTTACGGATTGGGTAGTCCAGTTGACTATGAAAATCTTGTTATATCCCTTAGACCGGGAATGCTAAAGGACAGAGATGAGATAATAACGAAACTTATAGAAATACAGTACAAGAGAAACGATATCAACTTCACCCGTGGAACCTTCAGGGTGAGGGGAGATGTGCTGGAAGTATTTCCTGCTTCATCCTCCGAAGAAGCTGTAAGAATAGAGTTTTTTGGCGATGAGGTGGAAAGGATTACTGAAGTTAATTCTCTTACAGGGGAGATGCTTGGAAGAAGAAAGCATATATCTATCTATCCTGCCTCCCACTATGCTACAACGGATGAAAATATTCAGAGAGCTGTCGGCAATATAGGAGAAGAACTTGTAGTGAGGCTTAAGGAGTTAAAGGATGAAAACATGCTTGTTGAGGCTCAAAGATTGGAACAGAGGACGAAATACGACATAGAAATGCTGAGGGAAATGGGCTTTTGCAATGGTATAGAAAACTATTCCAGACATATAAACAACCTTCCTTCTGGAACTAGACCTTATACCCTCATAGATTATTTTTCGGATGATTTTCTTATGATAATAGACGAGTCCCATGTTACGGTTCCCCAGGTAAGGGGAATGTTCAAAGGTGACAGATCGAGGAAGCAGACCTTGGTGGATTTTGGATTCAGACTGCCATCAGCCCTTGACAACAGGCCTCTCCAATTCAAGGAGTTTGAAAATAAAATAAATACAGTAGTCTTTGTAAGTGCCACTCCTGGTCCTTATGAATATGAACATACTGAAGCGATTGCAGAACAGATAATAAGACCTACGGGACTCATAGACCCCGAAATAACAGTTAAGCCTGTTGATGGACATATAGATGATCTTATACATGAAATAAGGAAGACAGTGGAGAAGAACCAGAGGATCCTTGTAACCACTCTTACAAAGAGGATGTCCGAAGACCTTACCTTCTATTTAAAGGATGTAGGCCTCAATGTAAGATATCTTCATTCAGACATAGATACTATAGAAAGGATGGAAATTCTCAGGGACTTAAGACTCGGGAAGTTCGATATACTTATAGGAATCAACCTGCTAAGAGAGGGACTGGATCTGCCGGAGGTTTCTCTTGTGGCAATACTGGACGCGGACAAGGAAGGCCTTTTTAGATCCGAGACAGCACTGATTCAGACTATTGGCAGGGCTGCAAGGAATATTGACGGACGCGTTATTATGTATGCCGATAGAATTACAAAATCTATGGATAAGGCAATTTCAGAGACTAACAGAAGAAGAGAAATACAGGAGGAATACAATAAAAAGTACGGTATAACTCCACAGTCAATAGTGAAAAACGTAAGAGGGGTCATAGAGGCTACATCGGCAGCCGAGGAAGACGGGGAATATACAGTAGACGGCAAGCCTGTTGAAATCCACAATGAAAAAGATCTTCTCAAACTCATAGACAAGATGAATTCGGAAATGATGGAAGCCGCCAAAAACCTGGAGTTTGAAAAAGCAGCAACAATCAGAGATGAAATAAAGAAAATGAAAAAACTAAGTAAAATTATGATGTAAGTGATTTAGAAATCAAAAGTATACATTTAATTTTTGAATGAAATATTTGAAGTTTGGATGTTTCAACTGAACATCAAAAATTTCGTGAAAAAATATGATTTACTTTTGATTTTAAATCACATCCTTTAAAAGTATAC
>JAUVAG010000062.1 GCA_030591825.1 Dethiosulfatibacter sp. | reverse complement strand
GAAACTTTCTGCGACCTCTTAATATCCGTTATGGTCACATGAAGCGTGACCCGGATAACGCAGCGAAGCTGCTTTCTTGATTTAGAATATATATTCCTTCATTTCAGGTGTCAGCTGATTTTCATCAAAGCTAACACTCATTACAAAATCGACTTCAAATTTTTCAGACGCTATTTCGAGCTTCTTTATGACATCTTCCAAATCTTCGGCTCCGATATTGGCAATTTTATACAATCCATCTATATAAACCAGTTCAATATCATAATCCGCTGCCAGCAACCCGTATGCAAAACCCAAGAATTGATCTGGATTATCTATTCCAAAATCCTTTGTATTAATGTACTTAATTTCATGGTTTAAATCAAATATGTGCTTATTGTTTGCTTCAAGAAAGAAAACCTTACCTTTGACAGTACTTATGGAATCGTTCCCCATCTCAATCATTTTTCTTGTCTTACCGGTTCCCTTGGAACCACAAACTAACTTGACCATTTTAACCGCCTCCATTGTTTTTTATTATTATAGCACAAATGGAAAGGGTTTTCTATGCGTAAGCAGGTTAATTTTTTTTCATATTTAAAGCTTTACCACCAAGATAATCGCAAAGTTTACCCTGATACGAATTATTGTCTTTCATTTTTAATATTAATTCATCTTTTAATTTTCTCCAGGAAGTACTCCAGTTCGAGAAAAGTGTTTCCTCCTTAGGCGCCCTTCCAAAAAGTCTTTGAACAACAATATCCGGTGAAAGGTATAATAAAAAAACTTCAAGTCTTTCCAAATATTCGTCTTTTTCTATCATATTAATTTCACCATTTTTATACATTTCACCAAGAATCGTATTTCTCAATATATACAAGGAATGAACCTTGACAAATTTTATCTTTAGAGCTGACAATATCTTGGCATTTTCAATAACATCCTCCATATCGTCCCACGGAAGATTCAATATGATATGAGCACATACTTCAAATCCATATTTTCTGATCATAAGAACAGCATCAATAAATTCAGCCAGTGTATGTCCCCTATTTATCTTTTTTAAGGTTTTGTGATTGCAGGTTTGAAGACCTAGCTCAATTTCAATGTCAATATTTTCCCTATCTCTCATTTCAGAAAGCATCTCAAGCTGTTCTTCACTTATACAGTCAGGTCTCGTCGATATAGAAATGCCTGCAATATCTTCAATCAACGCAGCTTCTATATTTTCTTTTAATTTCTCAACACTCAAATATGTGTTGCTGTAGTTTTGAAAATAAGCAATGAATTTTTCAGCCTTGTACTTCTTTCCTATATACTCCTTGTTCTTTTCCAGTTGACTTTTAATAGTCATGCTGCTTTCATGCATTTCAAACCCAGCACCAACTTCTCCACAAAAAATACAGCCTCCTGTTCCAAGAAGGCCGTCTCTGTTGGGACAAGTGACTGGAATGTTTACAGGAAGCTTGTACACCTTGCATCCATATTTATTTTTAAGGTATTCAGAATACTCATAGTATATCCTATCCATTCATTTCTCCAAACAATTTGGCAAGCTCAAAATACACTCCACCATTATCATTGTCAAATTCAGAAATCAAGTCTCCATTGTCCTTTAGCACCTGAGTGCCGTTTGACATTACAATACCCAGACCTGAATTCATTATCATTTCCAAATCATTGTTATCATCACCAAAAGACACAACATTGTATCTGTCTATATCCTTATACTCGCAGTAGCTTTTTAAAGCTTCCCACTTGCATCCTCTTACGTCAAGAAATTCAAGAAGTGCATTGATGCTCAGGTTTATAGATGTAACAGTATTGTATTTTGAAGGATAAAGGTCAACAATTTTATCTCTTAGATTGTTCAAGTCATGTAGATCGCCTGTATAGCAGACCGAGAGAATGTCGTCATCACAGTATTCTCTGAAGTTCATTCTTCTGAATCTTCTTTCAGACTTACACATGTACCCGTTGTATGCTGAAAAATCATGTTTGTGTTCTATGACTATGTCGAAATCATCCTCAAACTTATCTACATAGACAATTGGATGCAAATCATATTCTCTTGATTTTTCAACTAGCTTCTGGAAATCATCATTTTTGATATAGTTGAAATCAATACGTACATGATTCAATCTATTCCTTGTAACAGAACCGTTGTTTGATATGATATCAAACTCAAAATCAAGGTTTTCTGTCAACTTGATTGCATCGAAATGACTCCTTCCAGTTGCTATTACTATTTCAATACTACTGTTTTTAAGTTTTTTTAAATAATCAGCTGTTCTTAAATCAATTTTCTTTTCTCTATTCAGAAGTGTTCCGTCCAGATCCAGGGCAATCAATTCAAATTTCATATTATCACCGGCTATTTTCTTTTTCTTGTCAGCTCAGCGCTAACGCTTCTTCCTTTTATCTTAACATTTTTCATTTTTTCAAGTATATTTTTTCTTTCAGCCGTCACTACATTAAAGAATGAAAAAGTCTCATAAATATCAATTTTACCTACCTCAGCTGATGAAATCTTGCATTCTCCAGCTACTGCTCCAAGAATATCACTTTCTCTAGCTTTATCCTTCTTGCCGACTTGTATATAATATCTATCGTAATCATCAGGGTTTGACTGATTTCTCTTACCTTTACCTTTTCCTTTTCCTTTTGAATTAGAAGATTTCTTTCTAAATTCATCATTGAGGTCTTCTTCATAAGCAGCCGCTTTGAAGTTGTTATTCATCATGATAAGTGCCTTTACAGCATCTTCCATATTTATTTCAGCTTCATTAAGCATTCCTAGCAATCCATCAACTTCCGTCAAATCTTCGTTATTTATGTAATCTAAAACTGTATTTACAAGTTTTTCTTTTTTTACATCAAGAACTCTCTCTGCAGTAGGAATATTTCTCTTTCTTATTTCCTTTTTTGTGTATCTTTCAATACTTTTAATTCTTTCAAGATCTCTGTATGATGAAAGAGTAAAGGAATAACCCTGTTTTCCAGCCCTACCAGTACGTCCTACCCTGTGAACATAATAGTCCTCTTTTTCAGGTACGTCATAATTTATTACAGCTTCAACATTCTTTATATCCAAGCCTCTTGCCGCAACATCAGTAGCAATAAGCACGTCTATGACGCCCTTGTTGAACTTGCTTAGAACATCCATTCTCGTAGTCTGCTTTATATCTCCATGGATTTTATCACAGTTGTATCCCTTTTCCATCATCTGCCCAGCTACTTCGTCAACCATTCGCTTGGTATTGCAGAAAACAAGTGCCAGCTTTGGAGAGTAAATACTCAGAATCCTTTCCAATGCTTCAACCTTCTTTGAATGTTTAACTATATAATAACTTTGGTTGATTGTACTTGATGTCACTTCATCTGTAACAGTTTTTATGAAAATAGGATCATTTTGATATTTATTCTTAAGGTTTCTTACTTCCTTGGGTATTGTTGCCGAGAAGAAAAGCATCTGTATGTCTTCATTGGCACTTTCAAGGATTGTCTCGATATCCTCTCTGAAACCCATTTTCAGCATTTCATCTGCCTCATCAAGTATTACAGTCTTGATATTGCTAAATGATATTACCTTTCTTCTAATTAAATCTATTGTTCTTCCCGGAGTACCAACTATTATATGGCTTCCCCTTCTGATTTTCTTTATTTGGTCAACAACAGGAGCACCACCATACACAGCAGTGGATCTTATGTTCATATGTGCAGTTATGTTTTTGATTTCCTTTTTCACCTGTACTGCCAGTTCTCTTGTAGGGCAAAGAACCAAGCACTGCGGCTTGTTTATGCTTGTATCTATATTGTTTACTACTGGAATGGCAAAAGCTGCTGTTTTTCCAGTACCTGTATGAGCCTGGCCTATTACATCCTTGCCTTCACTTATTGGTCCCATAACTTCTATCTGTATCGGAGTTAATCTTTCAAACCCCATGTCTTCTAAACCTTTAATTAATTCTTTTTTTACTTGTAATTCTTGTATTAACATTATCTCATCCTTTTTTGTTTAATCGTACCATTATATCATTAACTAAATAATAAGCAAGAATTATTTATATTAATTTAAAAGGAGTCATACACTTTTCATATATGACTCCACTATCAACAACTTTATGCTATTTAATTTTCTTCAGAATACTCTTTAAAAGATTGAATGTCCTCTCTGTAGATGAAATGCTGAGATGCTCGCCAGGTGTATGAATGTCATACATTTCAGGTCCAAAAGATACCGCATCCATTTCTGGAATCTTCTCAATGAAGAAACCGCATTCCAGTCCTGCATGAATGGCCATAACCTCAGCCTCAGTTCCATATTCTTCCTTGTAAACAATTGAACACAAGTCTCTTATATATGACTCCTTTGCGTACTCCCATCCAGGGTAGAATGCCTTTTTTTCAACTTTAAAGCCTGTTGCTTCGCCAAGCTGAATCATCTGCTCACAGAAATCCTCACTTAACGATTCTATTGAGCTTCTAACGGCACATTTTATTCTTAATACATCATCCTCAACCTTGACTACTCCAGGATTGTTGGACTGGATTACAAGATCTATATCCCTGTTAATCTTTAAGGGGCCATATGGAATAAGATTTATTAGCTTAAGATATCTATCAAAAAATTCATCAGAGAACACTTCACCGATTTCTTCAATCAGTTCCTGAATTTCAATACTGATTCCAACGTCTGAAAAAGCATACTCATTCTTAAAGGTTTTTTCCAAATTTTCAACAATTGACTTAACTTTCCCTAAATCATCTGCTGTTACTACAGCAAAGGCTTCGCGAGGAATTGCGTTATCTGCAGATCCACCTTGAACATTTTCAAGATCTGTAATATTTTTTAGCTTGTACAATAATCTGCCCATAAGTTTGCTGGCATTAGCCCTGTCAAGGTGGATTTCGACACCAGAATGCCCCCCCATTAGACCTTTAATGCTTATCCTGTATTTTTTTGAATACTTGCTTTCTTTTCTTTCTATTTCAGATACGAAATTTATTCTTCCGCCACCGGCACATCCTGACGTAAATATTCCCTCTCCTTCACTGTCAAGATTAAGAAGAATTCTACCTTCGATTACAGATGGATCAATATTCATTGCTCCAGTCATTCCAGTTTCCTCATCTGATGTAATAAGAACTTCAATTGGAGGATGTGGAATATCGTCAGATTCCAATATAGTCAGATTCATTGCTACAGCTATGCCGTTGTCTGCGCCTAAAGTGGTTCCTTCAGCATGAATATAGTCGTCTTTTATAAAAAGTTTTATTGGATCCTTGTCAAAATCATGAACAGTGTCTTCATTCTTTTCACATACCATGTCCATATGCCCTTGCAAGACTACCTTTGGAGCATTTTCATACCCTTTTGTACCATCCTTGTATATTACAACATTGTGATACTGATCCTGATACACCTTAAGATTTTTGGATTTAGCCCAGTTCACCAAATAATCACTAACCTGCTTTTCCTTCCCGGAACATCTAGGGATTTTAGAAATTTCCTCAAAATAATATAAAACTCTTTCTGGCTTGCAGCCTTCCCATAATCTACTCATATTCTTCTCCTATTCAATTCGTCCTACTCTGCTAAATGGGAAAAACCTAAACATTGCTACTCCCATAATATCGTCTTCTGAAATATATGGATTATCCCAGGCTCTAGCATCAAGTGAATTAGGCCTGTTGTCTCCCATAAAAAAGTATGATTTTTCAGTGACATTGAAAACCTGCGGATTTTGACTGGTATTTTTTGCATATAGCTCATCAATCTCTTCTCCATTTACATGGACTATGCCATTTTCATCAATAAAGACCTCCTCTCCAGGAAATCCCATAAGTCTTTTGACAAGGACCTTTTCAAGTTCATCTGAATAAAAGACTATAATGTCTCCTCTCTCAAACTTTTCTTCGTTGTATATTTTGGTGACGTAGAGCTTGTCACCGGGCATAATTGTTGTTTCCATGGAACCTGTCGGAACTGTAACAAGAATAAAAATAAATTTATTCAAAAACACCACTATCAATAGAGCTACAATTATAGGAATTATACATTCCTTTATGAAATAATTTAGTGACTTCATATAACAACTCCTCGTGTAAAATTATAAACAATTATACCATATATATTTATTCACTATACACTATAATTTGCATTATTATGAAAATTTAATAATCATTTAATATTTATATGATTATTAATTCCTTGGTGGCGAAATTTATAGAATTACCCTTTCCTTCTTCAATAATAACAAGGTCTTCTATCCTTACACCAAATTCACGCTTAATGTATATTCCAGGTTCTATACTAAAAGCCATTCCGTCTCTAAGTTCAAGGTCATTGTAACCTACTATATATGGTCCTTCATGAACGGAATATCCAATTCCATGCCCAAGTCTTGTAGTGAAATATTGACCATAACCCTTTTCTTCAATTACATCTCTTGCAGTGCTGTCTACTTTCCTTGCTTCAATACCTGCTTCAACACTTGCTATGCCTTTCATTTGTGCTTCAAGGACAAGATTGTATACCGCTATTTCCTTTTCAGTTGCTCCACCAACGAAAACTGTTCTCGTCATGTCTGAATATACGTCATTGTATTTTCCTCCAATATCCATTAGAACGATATCCTTGTTTTGAACTTTCCTGTCTCCACTTTCATGGTGAGGCAATGCGGAATTTGGTCCAGTTGCAACTATTGCGAATTCCATAACCATACTGTTTTTAGTAAACAAACTATCCACTCTTTCTACAATGTCAAGCTCTGTCATACCTGGTTTGATTTCCTTAATTATACTTTCCATAACCATATCCGTTCTTCTTGATGCTTCCTTGAGGTTTTCGATATCCTTGTTGTTTTTAATGATTCTCATTTCCTCCAGAAATCCCT
>JAUVAG010000224.1 GCA_030591825.1 Dethiosulfatibacter sp. | reverse complement strand
CGCCCTAGCTGACAGGATATGCATAATGAACAACGGAGAAATAATCCAGGTTGGTACACCAGATGAAATATTCTACAGACCTAGCAATGACTTTGTTGCCAATTTCATTGGAAGTGACCAATTTAAACCTATAAATAAAAAAACAGCTACTGCCGGTTAAATCCGGTGGTAGCTGTTTCCTTTTCTTTTGTTTTACTAATATTCCTTATTCATACAGCATTTCTTGTATTTCTTGCCGCTTCCACAAGGACACGGATCGTTTCTTCCTATCTTCTTACTCTTGACTACAGTTTTAGTCTTGTTGTGTTCCTTCTTTACAACCTTTCTAGCATCAACAGTCAAAATTTCGTCCCAGGCAGGAATATTGTATAACCAGTCAGCCTTTGCATCAAGCATGTTGTAGTAAAGCTTTTCAAAATCTACTGCAAGCTTTATGTCGCTGTCTTCAGTCAATGATTCAAGATCAACCTCTTCAACGAGACTTGAATTAATTCCATCCATGTAACCTGTGAAAACTGATGGAGTCATATCAAATTCTTCTGACAATGAAGCAAGCTTTCCTTCAATTACTTCAGTATGATTTGATAGTATTTTTTCATATACTGTCTGTTCTTTTTTGAAATACTCCGTCCAGAACTTGTCATATTCTTCTTGATTACGTTCTTCGCCTGCAAAATCAAGCCATTCTTTATAAAGTGACATATTTATTTCCTTTCTAATTTCATAATTTATTTTATTTTCAATTGTTATTATAACACCAAATCAAGAAATTTCACTAATTTTTCTTTAAAAAGTCCCAAAAATTTCTATTACCTTCTTGATTAGTGCAGGAAGAATTACAACTACACCAATTAACCTCATTAGATGCATTATGACAACCTTTGATACATCCGCCTCATAGGAGTCCGCAATTATGGACATTTCAGTCAATCCTCCAGGTGAACTTCCGAGCATTGAAGTTACAAGGTCCATACCAGTAACCTTTGAAACAAAAAGTCCCAAGAGGATGCTGGCAATAAACAGTCCCAGAACCATTACTTTATAATAATATAAATGCTTCAAATTAACCAGCATAGGATCATATACAATTTATATGATCCTATGCTATAATTTCTATGACTAAGACAAAATAACTACATCTTGTTAGTCTATTAGACCGGAGAATAAAATGACAACATTTAGTAATCACATAGGTGAAATTGCAGCACTTTCTACAGCACTGTGCTGGGCAATAACTTCAACTGCTTTCGAAAGCAGTGCCAAAAGCATAGGCTCCTTGAATCTCAATCTTCTCAGATTGTTTGTAGGTCTTGCTTTTTTGACGGTATTTACAACAATAACCAGAGGTCAGATATTCCCTACTGATGCCTCAACCTCAACTTGGTTCTGGCTTATGCTCTCAGGACTGGTAGGAATAGTAGTAGGTGATCTTCTTCTATTTGAAGCATTTGTCAGTATAGGGTCTAGACTTTCAATGCTTATATATGCAAGTGTTCCTCCGTTAAGCGGAATAATGGCCCTTATTTTCCTTGGAGAAAAAATGTCACCTATGCAGATATTAGGAATGACAGTCACACTTGCCGGCATAGCTTCTGTAATCCTTGTGGCAGATAATGACAGTAAGAAATTGAAATTTTCACACCCTGTAAAAGGAATACTGTTTGCCTTCGGAGGAGCCTTTGGTCAATCTGCAGGTTATATAATAGGAAAATATGGAATAGCCGACTATGACCCATTTTCAGCAACTCAAATACGTCTAATTGCAGGAATCATAAGCTTCTCCATAATATTTACATTAAGAGGACAGTGGCGTCATTTCTTCAAGTCTCTAAAGAAAAAGGAAGCAATGCTTTCAATGACATTAGGATCATTTTTTGGTCCATTTCTAGGAATATCACTGTCTCTCTTTGCAGTACAGAGAATCAACCCAGGAGTTGCTTCAACACTGATTTCCGTAACTCCAATAATGCTCATCCCCTATGCCTTTTTCATAAATCATGAAAAAGTAACATTCAAAGAAATTCTAGGTACTGTTATTGCCTTAATTGGAGTAGCCATAATATTCATTTAATTACATCCAAACATTCTTCACAGCAAAGTACTATGATTTCAGTTTCTTTTCTTTGAGAATATATTTTCTTTCTGCTGTTTTAGACAGCTTTCAATTATAACCTTTTATTTTAGTATTCGATATGGGAATCATCATCAACGTATAGTTCCCCTCCAAGGTTCAAAAGCTCCTTGATGTGATCCTCCAGATAATAAATGTCTCCATATTCTTCAACATGTCCATCTGTACATATATTCCAGTTAAGTTCAGTCAGATCTACACTTCCACCTTCCCTGTCGTAAGTACTCCTGTTCATTGACGCGCAAAATTTATCCTCATATATGTTAAAAACCACATTTCTTTTCTCATTGAGGAACGTATTTCCAAGATCATATACAATTCCAAACTTTATATTTACTCCATGAGTACTCTCAGGAAGTCTTTCCATTGCATAGAGGGCATTTCCAAGACCTATTATCTGTCTGGGTGTTATATTTGGATTTCTCAAAAGCCTTCTCGCTGTTTTAGTTGCAGTTTCTATTAAAAAATAATCTTCATCCTTTAATTTAAATATTTCCATAGACACATTTCCCCCATATAAATTAAGCTTCATAATAAATAAGTTTTCATTATTATACCATGAAAAAAGCCTTCCATGAATATATTCCCCCAATATTTATCTTATAATTTGGTTGGGTAAAAAAACAAACTTGGATGTGTAAACAATAGATTTATAGTGCTATGATTAAGAAAAACGGAGGAAATTACAATGAAATTAGATGATTTTAAATTAGAAGTTTTTTTTGGTAAACATGAATTTACAGCACCCTATTTATTGACACAATCCGACTGTGAGTCCATGTCTGTTAATGATTTATTGGCATTTGAACCTGGAGCCAAGGAAGAATTCTTAAACGGTAAATTAGGATATACAGAAGTTGCTGGAGATCCTGAACTTAGAAAAACTATAGCAAAACTTTATACTACCATGAGTCCAGACAATATAATTGTACATGTAGGTGCTCAGGAACCAATTTTCAACTTTATGAATGTAAGTCTGGATAAAGACGATCATATAATTAGTCAGTTCCCTGTCTATCAGTCCCTATATTCAGTAGCAGATAACCTCGGATGTGAAGTTTCAAAATGGGAAATACATCACGATGGCAATGGCTGGTATATGGATATTAATGAACTTGAATCAATGATTCAACCAAATACAAAAGTTATTTGTGTCAATAATCCAAACAATCCTACAGGATTTATCTTCTCTGAAGAAGAAATTAAAAAAATAGCTGAAATTGCAAGAAAACATGACTTATATGTTCTTTGCGACGAGGTATACAAAGGACTGGAGCTTGATGGCATAAAAAGACCATGGTTTTCAGATCTTTATGAAAAAGCTGTATCTGTAGGTGTAATGTCTAAGGCCTATGGACTGGCAGGACTGAGAACAGGTTGGATAGCTACAAGAGATGAAGAAATGTTGGATAAAATGATAAAAATGAAGCATTATACAACTATTTGCAGCTGCAGTACCGGCGAATTCTTATCTACAGTTGCACTTAAACACAGCGATGCTATTTTGGACCACAATCTAGAAATAATTAAGGAAAATCTGAAAATTGCCGAAGATTTCTTTGTTAGATTCCCAAATCT
>JAUVAG010000181.1 GCA_030591825.1 Dethiosulfatibacter sp. | reverse complement strand
AATCCCATGGCTATTGGTCCTGCAACTACTGAACCTTTAAATTCTTTGTTGCTGATGAGGGCAACAACGATATTCAGAAGTCCCGAAGGACACAGGAATATATAAGGCTCTCCCAGTTTAAATGAAGTTTTTGATGAAAAGGAAAGGCTTTTCCTGCAGATACCATCTTCGTTGTATATATTGAAAAATTTACAGAATTTTTTATCTGCCATGCTTTCCGCAACTATATTCATTTCCTTGTCAAATACTGTTATGGGAATATCGGTGCATATGCTGTATGCGTCTATAACTTTGTTAAGTTTTTTTATATCAATTCCGGGTATAATCATTATTAACCTTCTATTATTAATTAGTATTATATAAAATATATTGATTTTTGGTAAAAATTGCAAGGAATAATATTTAAGCATGATGTCATAGTTAGCTTGACAACTGTTGATACTAGCTCTTGAAGAATCATGACTTCGACATAATTATTACAATTTATGTAATAATTTTACCAAAAAAACGTTTACATTGCAATCATGAAATAATTAAAAGATGAATTTATTGAAATAAAGTACTAGGATATACAAATTTTGGGGAAAAATCATATAAATATAGTATAATGTTAATATATAATAATAAACAGATAGAGTGGTTGTGAAATTACTGACATATCTAGTTGGCGGGGTAAAATATGAACTTGTTTAATGAAGTGGCGAAGAGTATTTTAGAAGGAGATTCACTAAAATCGGTAGATTTATGCCTGCAGCTTCTTGACATGGGTTATGATGCAAATGAAATCATTGATGAAGGGCTAACACGTGGCATGAATATGCTTAGTGATCTCTTTGAGAAGGAAGAGAAATTTGTTCCACAGATACTCATGTCTGCAAGAGCAATGAATTCATGCTTAGAGGTTCTGGAGCCCCATTTATGCGGAAAATCTATTCCATTAAATGGGACAATAGTAATAGGAACCGTAGAGGGAGACATACATAATATTGGTAAGGGACTAGTTGCTCTAATGTTCCAGGCTGGATGTTTCAATGTGGTAGATATAGGAACCAATGTCACCAAGGAAGAGTTCATTAACGCCATCAGGGAAAACGATGCTTCCATTGTTGCTTTGTCTGCAATGCTTACAACTGCCATGAACAATATGAAGGATATAGTCAAGGCGATAAACAAGATAGAATTTGACAAGCCCGTATATGTTATGGTTGGAGGAGCACCTATCACCGAACGATATGCCAAGGAAATCGATGCAGTATTTGCAGAAGATGCAATAGATGCAAGAGACAAGGCTATCAAATTACTGAGAAATAGAAGAATTTAAATACATTAACCATTAGTGTAGTTGTGCTAATCAAGAGAGGGTTGATTGGCATTAAGATGCTATAAGTGACCAACGATTGCAAGAAAATAGTAAACGTTTGTTTATTACTCAAATCTGTTCCACACAAGTATTATGTAGTTATTAAAGGTTTGTTAATGATTTAAATTCTTTTATTATAGAATTATTAATATATTTAGGAGGAAGTTGAATGTCAATACTTAATGAGATTTCAGAATTAGTTATAGAAGGAAATATAGAAGGAACAAAAGCAAAGGTAGAGCTTGCAGTAGAACAGGGTATAGGTGCAGTTTCAATATTGGATGAGGGACTTATGCCAGGGATCAATGAAATTGGTGAAAGATTCGCAAAATTCGAGATATTTGTACCAAATGTTCTAATGTCAGCAAAGGCAATGAATATCAGTGTTGAGGTTATCCAGCCGCTGCTCACAGCTAGTGGTGCTAAGCCTATTGGAACAGCTGTTATTGGAACAGTAAAGGGAGATCTGCATGATATAGGCAAGAATCTTGTAGCACTTATGATGAAGAGTTCCGGACTAGAAGTAATAGATCTTGGAAGTGATATTGGAGCAGATAAGTATATAGAAGCAATCGAAAAGTATGAGCCTGATGTAATAGGTCTTTCTGCTCTTCTTACTACTACAATGAACGAGCAGGGAAGAATAATCAAGGCTATTGAAGAAAAAGGTCTTAGAGACAAAATTAAGATAATGGTAGGCGGAGCTCCTGTAACACAGGCATGGGCTGATAAGATAGGTGCGGACGCTTTCACGGCAGATGCTGCAGATGCTGCAAGATGGGCTAAGAATTACGTAGTAAATAAGTAAATCATATATAAATACAGGAGGTAGTTATGAAAAGTAGAATTAAATATGATGTAATGACTAAAGATGAGCTTAACCACATGAAGAGCAGGATGGAAGAGCTTTTGATTAAAAGAGGAATTCATCTTGACCATGATGAAATGCTTACGGAACTTTCTGAGCTTGGCTGTATTGTCGATATGGAAACGAAACAGCTTAAGTTTACAAAAGAGCTTATTGACAAGGCTGTTGCTTCAGTTCCAAAGGAGTTTACACTTTATTCACCATCAGGAAAAAGGGACCTTAAATTCCCTCATCCAGAAGGAAAATTTTATGTAAGAACAAACACGGGTGCACCAAACTACATGACTGTAGATGGAGAAACTCACTTTACAAAGATATCAGAGGTTAATGAGTGGTACCATATAGCAAACCAAATGGAAAATGTTGACTATTTCACTCTTCCATCGACTTCAGGAGAGGAAGTTCCCGGAGATGCAGTAGATGTATATACTCTTGAAAGAGCATTAAATCTTGCTGAAAAACATATATGGTTACAACCTTATGAAGGTGAAAATGTTAAATATCTTATTGATATGGCAGCAGCGTCTGTAGGTGGACTAGATAAGTTAAGAGAAAGACCTATAGTAAGTTTCATTGCATGTTCGGTTTCATGCTTGAACTATAAGCGAATGGATGCTGAGATACTTTACAGATGTGCGAAGGCAGGTCTTCCAGTTCAGCCTTGTTCATTGCCAACTGCAGGAGCAAATACGCCTGTAACAGCTCAAGGTACAGCATTTATGGCTGCATCAGAAGTATTTGCAATGATTGTTATGCTTCAGCTTTTATCACCTGGATTACCTGTAATTGCCACTACACTTTTGTTCTCAATGGATATGATGACTACCTATACTCTTCAGTCAAATACTGAGATTACTATGGCAAGACTTATTTGTATGCAGCTTTTCGAGCAAGGATACAATATAAGGGCTCATTCCTATGGTACAGGAACAGACAGTCTTGCTATAGATGAGCAAAACATGATTGAAAGAACGTCACTTATTCATTCAATGGCAATGTCTGATGCTTCTGTACTTGGTGGTGCAGGACAGCTTGAAACTGCAAAAACAATAAGCCCGATACAGCTTATTATTGATAATGAAATATTTGGTATTGCTCAAAGACTTAGAGCTGGCCTCGAAATCAATGATGATTATTTGGGTTGGAATGAAATCATGGATGGAGTAGATACAAATCCTGGGTTCATAATGAGTGACCACACTATGAAACATTTTGAAGAGTCTCACCGACCTGATATGTTCAACAGAGGCGGACTTTCAAAGTGGGAAGAAAATGGAAGCAAGACTCTTCAGGAATCTGCAGTAGAAAAATATCACAAATTAATTAAAAACCCTGCAACTTATTCACTTGATCCTGAAAAATCAGCTGCAGTGAAAGAAGTTCTTAAAAAGGCTCATAAAGCTTTAGTAAAGGAACAATAGAATTATAAAAAACAAACAATAAAGGGAAGTGCATTGCAGAACAGTTAGCGCTTCCCTTTAATTTTGCATAATGCATTTATAAAATAAATTCAATATGATTGTAAAACGTTTTCATAGCAAAATATGTAATGATTCAGTTTAATAAAATAATAAGGATAAAATTATTCTTATAAACGGAGGATATTTCATGAAAATAACAAAAACAGAAAAAATCTGGTTGTTGGCTGTAACTGTATTTTACCTTCTATACAATCTGCCATATGTACCAGCCTATGGTGATTCAAAGGCAATGTTTATTCACGCGGGACTTACTATAGTACCTCTCTGGATAGCTGTTTACGTAGGTCTTATTAAAGTATATAAAATATATAAATTAAAAAAATAATATTTCTGGAGGATATAAATGTTAAAATCATCAACGATTTGGATTTCATTTGCAATGTATATGTGCTTTTTGATTGGGATTGCAATGTATGTAACAAATAAAGAAAAAAAAGAATCTGGCTCTAAAAATCTTCTTACGGCAAGTGTAGCGTGGCCTATTT
>JAUVAG010000168.1 GCA_030591825.1 Dethiosulfatibacter sp. | reverse complement strand
TATAACCTTGTAATAGTCCTTGGAAACTGAAATATAATCGCCTATGAACTTTATAATATCAAGTATTTTCTGATGTTCGTACTCAGGTTGAAGATAGAGTTCCTTTAGTATGAACCTGCTTTTTGCAGTAGGCAAAAACACCTTTTCGAAATTTTCCTTGTCTATCTTTCCATAAATAACTCCATGCTGTCCATGTTCCTTGAAATCCAAAGGCTCTGGTGATCCAGGATAAATGACTCTTTCAGAATGTTCATTGTACTGGTGATAGTGGCCTAAAGCTATATAGTCAAATTTGTCCATTAACGATTCCACATCAATTCTCAAGTCGGGAGGATCGTTTCCTTCAATATCTCCATGGGCAAGAAAAATATTTACCATTTCTTTATCGGTTTCAATGGAGCTGATCACTTTTCTTTCTTCCTGTACTCCTTTAACCTCAAGACCTATTGAATATACACAAAGACCTTCTTCTTCAAATTCCATCTTTTTAATACTATCCGTCGTATCCACTATATACACATTCTCAGGCCAGTCTATATATTTATAATATGAGTTTACAGAATAAGGGTCGTTGTTCCCAGTAGTCACTACAACCTTTGTATCCTTAGCTTCCTTGAATTTAGATGAAAGTCTTTCAATATCTTCAATTGTACAATATTTGCCATCAGTGAGATCTCCAGCTATAAATAGAAACTCAATTTCATTTCTTATGCATAGCTCAATAATTTTGTCGAATGTCTCCCACAAGTCAATTCTTCTTCTAATGCTGTCGCCGACATCGAAATTCAGATTAAACTTTTTCCCTATATGCAAGTCGGCAGTATGGATAAACGATATGCTCATTGAAACCTCCTGATAAATAATATATATAATTTTAACACATTATTCATTTCCATGCACAAAGAATTCTTCTTCATCGTTAATAGATGTAAAAAGCATTCAGAACGCTTTGAAAACTTGTTTTAATCATTATAATATATATCAGCAATAAAAAAAAGGTGCTAAATTAATAACACCTTTTTTAAAAGACTCAGAAGATATATTGCTTTGATTTCTATTTTGAAGCTATTTCAAGCATACTCTTTATTTCCTTTGTTGTTGCAGTCTTTCCAGCAAAGGCGACCTTGCCATCTATTACAAGAGCAGGTGTAGCCATTACACCAAAAGACATGATTTCCTTTACGTCTTCAACCTTTTCAACAGTGGCATCAAGTCCAAGTTCCTTCACTGCGTCCTTAACATTCGATTCAACCTTGCTGCACTTAGCACATCCCATTCCTAAAATCTTTAATTTCATTATTTCCTCCTAGTTTTATGTCACAATTATAGTTGAGTCAATTCATGAAAGCTGACGTATATAGACGCTTCAACTGTATACTTTAGATTGAATGAATTTTAACGAAACTTATTGTGAAATAAAATCTCATTTTAAATTTTATTTATTTACTTTTACTTCCATAATTTCATTGCATTTGCTGTATTTTTCAATCTATATTACCAGGTGGGCTATTCCATTAAACATATAACCTATGAATACAATTCCGATTGCAGTAATGGCAACAAAATTTGCTATAAGTTTTGGTTTAATAACCTTCCTGAGAAGAACCATTTCTGGAAATGAAAGAGCCGTAGTGGCCATCATGAATGCCATGGCAGTTCCAAGTCCTACTCCCTTCATGAGAAGAGCTTCGGCTATTGGTATTGTTCCAAGAGCGTTACTGTAAAGGGGTACTGCTATTATAGTTGCAGCTAATACAGCCAGTGGATTTCCAGGTCCTGCATATTTAGTCAATGCAGCTTCTGGAGCCCATCCATGTATTGCAGCTCCAATTGCAATTCCAACAAGTACATATTTCCATACCCTTCCAATTATTTCAAGAGTATTGGATTTTGCAAAGTTTATTCTGTCCTTAAAAGTAAGTTCTTCTATGTCCGGTCTGTTCATCTGCATCTCGTAAACATATTCCTCAACATACTTTTCAAGCTTACGCTTGTCTATGATAATACCTCCAACCACTCCTAGAACCACTCCCATAACTACGTAAAGCACAGCTATCTTCCATCCGAAAGATGCCCACAATATTGCAAAAGCTGCCTCATTGACTATTGGCGATGTTATTAGGAAGGAAAATGTAACACCAAGAGGTATTCCACCTTCAACAAATCCAATAAACAAAGGAACCGACGAACATGAACAAAATGGAGTTACTATTCCTAAAAAAGATGCCATGACGTTTTTGGATATTCCATTGAACTTTGATATATATTCCTTAGTCTTCTCCGGTGAGAAGTAGCTTCTTATATACGATATTGTAAATATCATAAAACCCAATAGTATTATTATCTTAACTGAGTCGTAGAAGAAGAAGTGGACACTATCGCCTATGCCTGTATCAAGGCTCAATCCAAATACATTCTCCACCAATTTTTTCATCAAAACATAAAGCCAGTCAAACATAATATCCTCCTATATATTTCCCAGAAGACTCTTCAAATCTTCCACAATTATTTTATCTACTTTTTTAAGAATATCCATAGTTTCCATATTCTTTATTTCATACATCATCTTGTTGCCTTCCTTTTCAACCTTGAGTATTCCCGCATCCTTTAAAATCTTAAGATGCTGTGACATGTTTGACTGGGAATATTCCTCAGACACTATTTCACAGGCACAAATACGTTCATTTGCCAGTTGTTTTATAATATCTATCCTTACAGGGTGAGCAAGAGCCTTGAAAAACTTAACTTCAAATTCCTTTATATCCATATTTATCTCCATAATTTTATTTACTTATTTCATCTAATCTTGGGTAATCATTGTTAAATATTATTTCATCACCGAATCAATAGTTTAGTCCAGATAATTAAATAAGTATATTAGAAACTTCTAATATACTTATACACCTTTGTTAGTATTTTGTCAATACCCTTTACATATTTAGTTTTTAATATTATCATTACCTATACATCATAATTTAAGCTTATAGCCACAATCCCCACAGTTTTCCAGCCATTACAACTACTGCAGCAACTATAACCATTCTTATATACTTGTCTCCCTTCTTCACAGCGAAGTTACTGCCAGAGAAAGCTCCTGTCGTATTTCCCAAGGCAAGAAGCAGTCCCAGACCCCAGTCCACACTTCCATTAATTACAAATACGCCAAGAGCCGATATTGTATATATGGCAACAATCATAACCTTTAGAGAGTTTATTTTAACCAACGACATACCAGTTATTAGTGTCAGTGATACTATCATTATGAAGCCTACCCCCGCCTGTATGAATCCTCCGTAGATTCCAACAAAGAAAAAGGCTATAATTGCATAAATCTTTCTTTTTCCAGTCAGTTCTTCTATCTCCTCCATGTGAAGGAGCTTCTTTTCAGGTCTTATTATTATCATTGCCATTACCATTATCATTACTATTCCCAGTACCTTGTTGAATATTACATCATCCAAATTTACAGCAATGTTTGATCCGATTATGGACCCTATTACCGCAGGTACTGCTAAAACTAATGCTATCTTTGGATAGAAATATCCCTTTCTCCTGAAGTTTGCAGTAGCCGCAATATTTTGAGCCACCAAAGCTATTCTATTAGTGCCGTTTGCCGTAGCAGAAGGAAGTCCCATGAAAATGAGAATAGGCATTGTAATGAGTGATCCTCCTCCTCCCAGAGTATTTAAAAATCCTGCAACGGTTCCAGCTATGTATACAAGTAAAAATTCCATTTTATTCTCCTGTAGTTTTATTCTAATGACGTTTCTGTCAAGAAAATTCGAAGGACTCGACATCTTACTTTGGATTAAATAATAACATAAAAATAGCCTTGAATACAGTAAAACTGCTCCAAGGCCCATAAATTCGTGAATATTGTTATGCTTTTGTTTTATCCTATTTTACTATGTGTATCCAGCCTTCTGGAGCCTCTACATCTCCCAGTTGAATTCCAGTCAATGTATTATAAAGCTCCTCTGTTACAGAACCAACTTCAGTTTCTGAATGGAATACATGCTTTTGCCCCTTGTGGCTTATAGCGCCTATTGGAGATATTACCGCAGCTGTACCGCAGGCACCTGCCTCCTTGAACTCGTCAATGTTGGCAATTTCTACATCCCTTTCCTCAACCTTCATATTCATATAATGTTCAGCAAGGTAGAGAAGCGAGTATTTAGTAATACTAGGAAGTATAGATGGGGACTGTGGAGTGACAAATATATCATCCTTAGTTATTCCAAAGAAATTCGCAGCTCCAACCTCTTCAATCTTTGTATGTGTTGCTGCATCAAGATATATACAGTCTGCATATCCTGCTTCTGCAGCTTCCTTATGTGGCTGAAGACTTGCAGCATAGTTTCCACCAACCTTG
>JAUVAG010000199.1 GCA_030591825.1 Dethiosulfatibacter sp. | reverse complement strand
TAAGGAAGAAAAAAACCACGTCAGTATTCCTGAACCTCCTGTGAAGTTAAAAAGAAGAAAAGAAGACACTCACAAGGGTGACTATGGAAGAATAGGTGTAATAGGTGGCAAGAAGGGAATGAGCGGAGCTGTCTACATGGCAGGTCAGTCAGCTCTGAAGTCGGGAAGCGGTCTTGTTTATGTGATTGCACCTGAGGCTCTTCAAAATGTTCTTGCTGTAAAGTTTAACGAGATCATTATTGAAAACCTTGAATACAGCAATGATTTTCTTCAATATGATGATCTGGAAAATATAGAAAAAAGAGTTTCGGATTATGATTCTCTCTGTATAGGTCCTGGAATAGGAACAAATGAATCCACTGTAAAACTTGTTGGCGAAATAATCGAGAAGTTTGAATTGCCAATAGTGCTTGATGCTGACGGTTTAAATTGTATTTCAGGTAATCTTAAATTACTTGAAGGAGAGTCGAGAAAATTGATTTTGACTCCACATCCAGCAGAAATGGCCGGATTAACTGAATACAGCACAAAATATATAAATGAAAACAGGATTGATGTTGCCAGAGAGTTTTCTTTAAAATACGGTGTAGTGACTGTATTAAAGGGACATAATACTGTTGTTTCAAATGGAACTGAAGTTTATGTAAATGAAACGGGAAACCCTGGAATGGCTACTGCAGGAAGCGGAGATGTTCTTACTGGAATAATTGGATCATTGGTGGGACAGGGGTTTGATTTGATGGAGGCTGCAAAGCTTGGTGTATATCTTCACGGACTTGCAGGTGACTTAGCAAGTGAAAGATATGGCGAATACGGATTGTCGGCGGTCAATATTATAGAGTTCATACCAGAAGCTTTTAAAGTTGCTGTGGAAAAATAATTGTGACTTTATTAAGATGTTTTCAATGTCTTATATTAAAACAAAGAAGCTTCTCGCAACTGGAATATAATATCCAGCAGAGAGAAGCTCCTTTATGTTGGTAACCGTGATGGTTGAAATGACATGTGGCAAATGATAAGGTTTATCTACAAAGAATTATTTACTTTAATTGACTGTATAAGAACCTCTTACCATAAATATGGCATATTCATTTACACTAACCCCTCTTCCATCTGAACGGGGAATAATAAGCAAATGATTTTTAGGGATGGCTTCCCCATTTGCCAAATCAACACCGGCTGTGATATCAGACAGTCCACCAAGGTCACTAGTTATTGCATTTGTAGAGCTTGAACTGTATCTAAGAATTATTTCTGTTCCTGCATCTCCTATGAGGTTGGTGCCTATATGGATCCTGTTTGTGCCTGTATCTGTTTCTGATTTACCTGAATTGTTCATTAGATCTTCTGTAGCAAATAATTCTACAATTACAAGACCTTCAGAAGGTGATGTTGTGGAGTTGTTATTTTCGGCAATAGAATCTGTTAGTGTTTCAATTTCGGTATTTAGGTCTTCTATATCTGTTTTGGCCTTGTCCATATCTTCTTTTACTAAACTGATTGCATCATCCTGGTCCAGAATGTCCTGGCTAAATGAATCTTTCAGTTCATCAATGACCATGTTGAGATAACTCAGGGAAATCAAAGGGTCATCGTCGTTAAGTGCTGCTTCGGAAACAAAAATACCTAAGGACAATAATAGAATCATTGTTATAATAATTACTGTTGCTTTCTTTTTCAAAATTTCACCTCTCTTGTAGGATATTTATTATTCTAAGTCAGCACGAGGAAATAAGCAATAATATTTTGTATATTTACATAGAAAGATGGTGGCAATTCTGATATAATTATTTAGCGCATTTTAGAAATAGGAGCAGAATTATGAAATTTAAAAAAATATTGGTATTAACTGTTGTAATAAGTTTATTGTTTTCTTTTAGTGCTTTGTACAAAAGATTCAATATAGAAAATAACTTAAAAGAATATAATTATATTCTTGATCTGGACGAGATGGAAAAACTGGCAGATGATTCAGATAAAGATCTTGAATACTGGCTTGGCTTCTTTAATGAACTTGGAGCAGGATATGTTTCATTAAATGAAGAATCTCTGTATTCTATGATCGAGGATGGACGAAGATTGTCAGCCGATGTAGCCGGAGACATGGAAAAGGATTATGAAAAATTTAGCCGACTTCCTGAATCAATAAAGATGGATATGGAAGAAGGCATCATTGATAAGTTTGACTTGATAGTGAAGCTCCATGATAATGAAACATTTGACTTTGTGTATAATGGACTAAAAAACAGATATGACGAGGATTTCTATACCATTTATGAAGACGAGTATAATTATATAGTTCTAGATGGGTTATATGAAGATATGATTTATACTAATGCGGTGAAATATCTTGATATAGACGGTATGGGAATAATTAATGTGAACAACGCTGTTTCATCAAAACTTCTTCTGGTTGGAATAGACTACGATATGGAGAAGTATTCGCTTCTAGCGGACAGTGGTTTGAAGGTTCTATTTAGACCAATAAATTACAGCAGATATTCGGATAAGATTGCTGATAATTTTATTAATTCTATAAGTACACTGAATCCGGAACAGAAGTATGTATTGTTTTATGGTAAGGAAATTGCCGGATATCCTTCAGGCATGGGAAAACTTTCAGAATTCATGAGAGGGAATGATATTGTTCCGGTTATGATAGAAAGTGGAGAGCAGAGAGAACATCTTGTCCAAAGTGGTCTTGACAGTCTGGTAGAATCCCTTGACTATTCTGCAATAAGAGCGTTTACAATGTGGGATTACATAAGAGAAAGAATAGGTTCTTATAATTATACGGGAGCCGAGGAAATAGAAAACTCATTATACAGGGCTATTACTGAAAGAAACATAAGATTCATATATTTCAAGCCTTATATGGACGGAGATTTAAACTATTCAGATAATGAAGAACTTTATGTTGATTCCTTCGCAAGTCTTGATAATAGACTTGAGTCTCATGGAATTAAAATTGGAGATCCTGCAGAAATGGGAAACACAAAGCTTTCCATTCTTAACATATACTTCATGAGTCTTGGAATTATAGCAATAGGCATTTATTTGATTAATGCATTGCTGTCAATTGATAATAAAATAAACTTTATAATTTATGCAGTGGCTACTGCAATGTTTGGCTTGCTTGCCTTTGTTAAATTCGAACTGGCAAAAGTCTCTTTTGCCTTATTGGGAGCTGTTTGTTTTTCCTCACTTTCAGCATATGTATTGGCGGTGGAAGGTTCCAAAGTTGTAAATGGCAAATTAGGTCTTTTAAAGTGTATACTTAAATCTACTAAGATTCTTGTTATTTGCACTGCAATAGTTCTCATAGGGGGCTTGTACTCCACATCATTTTTGTCCGAGTCCAAATTTATGCTTGAAATGGACATATTCAGAGGTGTGAAGATTAGTCAGATTATTCCTATTGCTGCAATGGTGGTGTTTTATCTTAAAATCATCTACAAGAAGATGGATGATAGTGTTCCTAAAATGGTTAAGCGATTCTTAATGATTGACATAAAGATATTATATGTTGTTATTGGCCTAGCCCTTGGATATGTGGGGTACATATATATTTCCAGAACAGGTCATGAAACTTCTGTACAGCCTTCAGATATTGAAATGATAGTCAGGAATTTTCTTGAAAGGGAACTGCCTGCAAGACCTAGAACCAAGGAATTTTTAATAGCATTCCCGGCTCTTTATGGCATGGTTTATTTCTTAAATAAAGACTATAAAATCATTGCGGGAATTATGTCCGTTGGAGCTGTAATTGGCCTAGCATCAATAGTAAATACATTTAGTCATATAAGAAGTCCACTTTATCTTTCTGTAGCAAGGAGTGGATTCTCCTTCTTGTTTGGTATAATTACAGGCGTGGTTGCAATAATAGCAATTGATGTTGCATATAAAATATTCTGTAATTACAAGGAGTCATTGGATGCGTAGGATTTTACTTGCAGGGTATTATGGTCTGAACAACATTGGTGATGAGGCCATACTTGAAAAATTTATTGATATGATAAGGGAAAGTTCTGAAGATATAGAAATTAGTG
>JAUVAG010000027.1 GCA_030591825.1 Dethiosulfatibacter sp. | reverse complement strand
GTTGTATTTTACACCAGCCGCTTTAACGCCTTTTGTCAATGATTTCTTAACCTTTGTAGGTGATCCTTTTAATCCCAACTCTTCTGCTTCCACATCAAGATCAGCAAATGTCATTGTTTTTATTTCTTTTTCTCTATAGGCATCAAACACTTTTCCTACATTCATGTATCTTGGCTCATTGAGTTCAGAAAGAGCAGTTATGAGACAAGGTGTCTGTATCTTGATTTTATGATATCCATCTTCAAACATTCTCTTAAGTATTAAGCTGTCACCGTCTTTTTGCATATCTTCAACATAACTTACATGTGGTATGTTCAAGTGTTCAGCCATTTCAGGTCCTACTTGTGCAGTGTCTCCATCAATAGCTTGTCTTCCTGCAACTATAAGGTCATAATCCAATTTTTCAATTGCTTTAGCCAATGTAAGAGATGTTGCCCAAGTATCAGCACCTGCAAAAACTCTATCTGTAAGCAGTACTGCTTCATCTGCACCCATTGCTAAAGCTTCTCTTAATGCTCCTTCAGCTTGTGGAGGTCCCATTGTCAACACTGTAACATTAGCATCATATTGGTCCTTAAGTACCAATGCAGCTTCAAGACCACTCTTATCGTCTGGGTTGATTATGCTTGGCACACCGTCTCTGATCAAAGTTCCTGTTTTAGGGTCTAGTTTTACTTCATTAGTATCAGGAACTTGTTTTATACATACAATTATATTCATTTCCTACTCCTCCTATAGCATATTGGCAGCAACTACCATTTTCTGCACTTCTGATGTACCTTCATATATTTCTGTTATCTTTGCATCTCTCATCATTCTTTCAACAGGGTATTCTCTTGTGTATCCATATCCACCGTGAAGCTGTACAGCCTTTGTAGTTACAAACATTGCAGTTTCAGCAGCAAACAACTTAGCCATTGCAGCTTCGTTACTATAAGGAAGCTTATTGTCCTTGTTGCAGGCAGCTCTGTAAACTAGAAGTCTTGCAGCATCTGTTCTAGTTTGCATTTCAGCAAGTTCAAACTGAGTATTCTGGAATTTTGATATAGCTCTTCCAAACTGTTTTCTCTCTTTTACATATTTAACTGTCTCATCAATTGCACCTTGTGCAATTCCTAGAGCTTGAGCAGCGATTCCAATTCTTCCACCGTCAAGAGTTTTCATTGCAATACCAAATCCTTTTCCTACTTTACCAAGAAGATTTTCCTTAGGTACTCTAACATTTTCAAATATCAGTTCACATGTTGCAGAACCTCTAATTCCCATCTTAAGCTCTTTCTTACCGATAGTGAATCCTTCAAATTCTTTTTCCATTATAAATGCACTAATTCCTCTTGTTCCTTTTGATTTATCAGTCATAGCAAAAATAATATATACATCTGCATAACCAGAGTTTGTAATAAATATTTTTGATCCATTTATAATATAATCATCTCCATCAAGAACAGCTTTAGTTTGTTGTCCTGCAGCATCAGTTCCTGCATTTGGCTCAGTAAGTCCGAATGCTCCTAATTTTTCTCCCTTTGCCAAAGGTATTAGATATTTTTGTTTTTGATACTCAGTTCCGAATTCATATATTGGTGCACAGCATAAAGAAGTATGTGCTGACAATACAACACTTGTAGTTGCGCATGCTTTTGCCAGTTCTTCAACAAGCATAGTATAAGAAAGATTATCTCCACCTTCTCCGCCGTATTCCTTAGGAATAGGTATTCCGACCATTCCATACTTCTGCATCTTCTCTACAGTTTCAATAGGGAATCTTTCATCTTCGTCGACTTCAGCAGCTATAGGCTTTACTTCATTCTCCGTAAAATCTTTATATAGCTGTTGGAGCATTTTCTGTTCCTTAGTGATATTAAAATCCATTCTTGACCTCCATTAATTTAACTAATATTTTATTAAATAATATTTTACAAATCATTTCTGCCAAAAGGCTTTTATCGAAGCTAGGACCTTTCAACATCTGTTACATTAATCAAAGTGTTATTTGGGTGGCATCACTGTAGCTTTACCCTTAAGAACAACATCTCCATTTTGATTTGTACATATTGTTTCTAGTATAACTCTGTTCTTTTCTAAGATAACTTCTATAACTTTGGCTTCAGCTTTTATTGTATCCTGGAATCTTACTGGTGCTGTAAATTTAAGATCCTGTGACAGATAAATAGTACCTGGTCCAGGCAACTGCATTCCAAGAACAGCAGAAACAAAACCTGCAGTCAACATGCCGTGGGCAATTCTACCCTTAAACATTGTATCCTTTGATACTTCCTGGTTAACATGGGCAGGATTGATGTCTCCAGTAATCCCTGCATAAAGATAAACGTCAGTTTCTGTTACAGTTTTTTGAAAAAAGGCTACGTCTCCAACCTTTATCTCATTGATTGTTTTACCTTTCATAACTATACCTCTCTTTACGTTAATATTTTCACATTTATACGTTGCATATATCGTGCCAACTAAGAAAAAATATAAAAAAATCAGGTAAAACCCTTTGTTTTACCTGATTTCAATATAAAAATCATTATATACGAGATATGATTTAGTTATTTTTTTAACATTGTATAGTCACTTTTTGTTAGCTTTTATTTACACAACATCATATTTCATGTTAGCTTTTGTTTACACACCCTTGTTTTCATCATTTTTTTGTAAGGATTTTCTTACAATCTTTAATTCATACTTGTCGAGTTTTTCGTATAGGGCTGTTCTGCTAATCCCTAAAAGTTTTGATGCTCTAGATTTATTATAATTCACTGCCTCAAGACATTTTATTAATGTCTTTCGTTCATACTCATCCATAGATACTCTAAGAGGCTTTACATCTTCAACATCATATCGTCCAGATATATCAACAGGAAGATGTTTAGCTTTTATAATTGACCCGCCATCCATAATATTTATAGCTCTTTCTATAATATTTTCAAGTTCCCTAATATTTCCTGGCCAATTATATTTCTTAAGCTTAGCTATGGACTTATCATTTATTTTATCTACTCTTTTCAAATATCTAATTCTGAATTTCTCAATGAAATTTTTACATAGGGCATCTATATCCTCAGTCCTGTCCCTTAAGGCTGGTACATTCAATGTAACAACATTAAGTCTGTAATACAGGTCCAGCCTGAATTTCTTTTCTTCAATCATCTGCTCGATATTCTTATTAGTAGCAGCTATAATCCTGACATCAATTCTATTCGTATTGTTTGAACCTATCTTTTCTATCTCCCTTTCCTGAATTACTCTTAGGAGCTTTGCCTGCATACGCATTGGCATGTCTCCAATTTCATCCAAAAAAATAGTTCCCTGATCTGCCACTTCAAACTTTCCAATCTTTCCACCCTTCTTGGCTCCTGTAAAGGCTCCTTGTTCATATCCAAAAAGCTCCGACTCCAACAATTCATCAGGTATGGCTGCACAATTAACCTTTACAAAGGATTTGTTTCTTCTTGCACTTGAATTGTGTATAGAATGGGCAAACAGTTCCTTTCCCGTTCCACTTTCTCCTAGAATCAATACATTGGAATTTGTATATGCTGCTTTCTTTGCAATATTTACTACCTGTTTCATCTCAGTACTTCTTCCAATAATATCAGAAAATACATATTTGGACTTGTTAATCTGAGACAGTTCATTCTTGTAGTGTTCAAGTTGTGTTTCTATTTTTCCTATTTTACTGTATAAATCGTCGAGCTCATCAATATTCCTGAATACAACTTTTCCCACAACACTTGCAAGAACACCATCTTTAAAGACAGGAATCCTTGAAACGATGGTATGATTGTCATTGATTTTCTGAAGATCACCAATTTCAGCAATACCAGTTTCGGCAACCTTGTGCATTCTTGTGTTTTCTATAATTTCAGTAACATGCATACCAATGACATTTTTATCCTCTACTCCGAGAAATTTCTTGTATGCATTGGAAATCATAGTAATATATCCATCAGGATCAATAACTAAAAGTCCGTCATATGCTATTTCAAATATGGTCTCAAGAACTTCCTTCTCGTTTTTCTCTAAAACAAGTTCATCCTGTATTTCATTATATTTCGTAACATCCCTGAATGAACAAATCGCACCTATAGTTCCGTAGTCATTTTCAACAGGATATCTGCTGACCAGAAGCTTCTTGTCTTTATAATCAAAACTTCTGTTAAACTCCACTTCTCCCACTTGCATTATTTCCAGCATTTTTGCATTAGGAATCAAGCTATCTATCTTCAATCCAATAACACTTTCATATCCTGTACCCAAAATGTTTTTTGCATTTTCATTAATAAATATTATTTCGCCCTGCTTATCTATTCCCAGAACAGCTGAATCCACACAATTCAATATACCTTCTGTATTTGCCTCACAGTAATTAGACTTCTCATAATAAATTTTCATAACATGTCTTTTTCTAAGTATACCAACAAATTTTCCCAGGTCATCCAGTACAAAGAAAAACTCTCTAGGCTTGGCAAATATTGAATATGCCTCTTCAAATTCTTTTATAACACTAACACTATCAATAACCCTCATTATTTCGCCAACTGTAATATTCTTAAAATTGTCACTATTAATATTAATTACACGACTCACGAAGATACCAACTGGTTCTTCATTCGTATTCAGAACAGGAAAGCTTAAAAGATTAAATTTTTTCAATCTTTCAACGGTTTTAGTTACAAGTTCATTTTCATATACCTTTACTGGATTCTTTATCATTACGTCTCTAACCAACATATGATCACCTCAATAATATTAATGCAATTTCCTTACCCTCAAAACAGATTCCATGCGACATAAGCCTTATATATACAAAATTGTAATGAAATATTTACACTATTAAAATCATTATATATTTTTCATAAATATATTTCAATGGTTCGACCAAGATTTAATATTCATGTAATTATTTCCTTACAATAACCAATATTTCTTGAAGATTTGTACGTCATAATTTACTTTTTAACAAAAACAGGTTCCACATCTTACGACATGAAACCTGTTGATTAAATTTCTATTTTATTTTTCTAAACTTTCTTAAGCTCTATACATGTATCATGTCCATTAAGGTTTTGTACTTCACAATCAAGTCCATCCTTCACTTCTATCTTAAGTGCTAGGGTTTCCTTCATGATATAGTCTTTGTGAACTTCAACTGCATTGTCAATTTCAGCAGGTCCCTTGTAGGAAATCTCAATATTGTCCATCATTTCATATCCGTTGCTCTTTCTCATCTGCTGAACTTTTGATATGAACTCTCTTGCATATCCTTCATTTACAAGGTCATCATCAAGGTTTGTGTCAAGGATTACAAACAGATTGTTTTCCATAGATACATTGAATCCTTCCTTGGAAGTTATTCTGATATCAAGCATTTCTTCAGTAACATTTACAGTATCTCCATTGACTTCAACATCAACACTTCCACCATTTTGCACGCTGTTTATGATTTCCAAGGCATTTGATTTAGCCAGAACTCCTGCAAAAGCCTTTACATTCTTTCCAAGCTTCGGTCCGCAAGTTCTAAAGTTTGGTTTGAGGCTGAAGTTCATGAATTCCTGAAGGTTCTTCTCGAATACAACTTCCTTGATATTAAGTTCTTCCATGATTAGAGGAGCAAGGTCAGCCATAAGTTCTTCATATTTTCCATCTATGTGAATCTTTTGAAGAGGCTGTCTTACCTTGATTCTTTCAGTTTCTCTTGCAGCTCTACCAAGTGCAACGAGATTCCTGACAAGATCCATTCTCTTCTCTGTGTTTTCATCTATCATATTCTCATCAACCTCTGGCAGATCGCTAAGGTGTACTGAAACGCCATCTGTAAGGTTTCTGTATATTTCCTCAGCAAGATATGGAGAGAAAGGTGCAACAAGCTGTGAAATTCCTATAAGAATTTCCATAGTTGTATTGTATACTGATTTCTTATCTTCTGTAAGCTCTGTCGCCCAGAATCTTCTTCTAGATCTTCTTATATACCAGTTTGATAAATCTTCATTTACAAATTCCTGTATTGCTCTTACTGCTTTGGTCTGATCATACTGGTTCATGCTTTCCCTTACATACTTGTCAAGGTTGTTGAACTTGGAAAGTATCCATCTATCAAGCTCCGGTCTATCCTTGTATTCAACCAAGAAGTCGTTAGGGTTAATACCGTCTGTATTAGCATAAAGTACAAAGAAGTTGTATACATTTTTAACAGTTCCAAAGAATTTGCTCATAACTTCCTTGAGTCCTTCTTCATCAAACTTTGTAGGCGTCCAAGCAGGTGACACATGCAGCAAGTACCACCTAAGTGCATCGGCACCGTATTTGTCAAACATGCTAAAAGGATCTACAGTATTACCCTTAGTCTTGGACATTTTCTTTCCATGCTTATCCAGGATCAAGTCATTTACAAGAACCCTCTTGTAAGGAGACTTGCCCATTACAAAAGTGGATATTGCAATAAGTGAGTAGAACCATCCTCTTGTCTGGTCTATTCCTTCACAGATAAAATCTGCAGGGAAAAGCTCTTCAAAGTTTTCCTTGTTCTCAAATGGATAATGATGTTGGGCATAAGGCATGGCCCCACTGTCAAACCAACAGTCGATTACATCCTTAACTCTCTCCATTGTACCTCCACAGTGAGCACACTTGAAGTGGATATCATCAACATATGGTCTATGAAGCTCTATTGTTTCATCTATATCTTCTATTGCCATCTCGGCAAGCTCTTTTCTTGAACCGACACTTTCAGTATGACCGCATTCGCATGTCCAGATAGGAAGAGGAGTTCCCCAGTATCTGCTTCTGGAAATTGCCCAGTCATTTAAGTTTTCAAGCCAGTTCCCGAATCTTTTCTCTCCAACAAAAGGAGGATACCATTCAACCGTGTTGTTATTTTCTATCAACTGGTCTTTAAGCTTTGTCATTGCAATATACCAACTCGGCTTTGCATAATAAAGAAGTGGTGTTTTGCATCTCCAGCAGTGAGGATAATTGTGATTCATTGTAACTTTCTTGTAAAGCTTTCCCTCTTCTCTAAGCCATTTTATTATTTCAGGATCTGCATCCATTACAAACATATCTTTCCATATCGTTTCAGTAAACTTGCCCTGCTCATTTACAGGCTGGAGTACAGGAAGGTTGTATCTAAGACCTGTCTGATAATCGTCTTCACCGAAGGCTGGCGCTGTATGAACTATTCCAGTACCGTCTTCAGTTGTAACATAATCTGCACAAGTAACATAAAATGCTTTTTTATCTACATCAACAAAAGGCATGAGCTGCTCATATTCAACAAATTCAAGGTCTCTTCCCTTCATTTCTTCAATTACTTCATATTCTTCCTTAAGTACTGTTCCAGCAAGATTTTTTTCAAGAATATATACTGTATCTTCCGATTTAACCTTTACATATGTTTCTTTAGGATGAACTGTAAGACAAACATTAGAGGCAAGTGTCCAAGGCGTTGTTGTCCATACGAGGAAATACTCATCAGCATCCTTTCTCTTAAACTTCGCATATACAGTACTGGTCTTTATTTCTTCATATCCCTGAGCAACCTCATGAGAAGCAAGTCCTGTACCACATCTTGTGCAATATGGCATTATCTTGTGACCTTCATAGATGTACCCTTCTTTATTGAACTTGTCAAGAATCCACCATACTGATTCTATATAGTCATTTTCAAGAGTAATATATGGATTGTCAAGATCTATTAAATAAGCCATTCTTTCAGTCATTTCTCTCCACTTGCTTTCGTAGGTGAATACTGAATTCCTGCATTCTGTGTTAAACTTGTCTATTCCATAGTTTTCAATGTCTTGCTTATTGTTGAGTCCAAGTTTCTTCTCAACTTCGATTTCAACAGGAAGTCCGTGAGTATCCCATCCAGCTTTTCTCTTTACCTGGTATCCTTCCATTGTCTTGAATCTGCAGACTGAATCCTTTAGCGTTCTTGCTATTACATGGTGTATTCCCGGATTGCCGTTTGCAGTAGGTGGTCCCTCGTAAAAGATGAAGCTTTCTTTATCCGCACGAGTTTCAACACTTTGATGCAAAAGATCTATTTTTTCCCAGTGATCCCTTATGTCTTTTTCATATTCATTATATGGTGCTGTTGATATATTGTTGAATATTTTTTCCATAAATCCTCCTAGATTCATTTCTTGCATTTTGTACTAGTTTTTAAACATAAAAAAGTCCCCTATATATAAATATAAGGGACGAAAATTCTCCGCGGTACCACCCTGATTGCAGATAAAATCTGCCGCTCAATACAATTAACGCTTGTCACGTGAAGCCCTACTTGATTCAGGTATCAAACTCATGGATGATTTTCACTTTGCATCCCTTCATAATCTTTCAGCCAATGATTATGTCTCTGTAAATTTCAACAAGGCTACTCTTCCAGTCAAAGTTTCTATTTTTTGTACGCCGTTGGTGCACAAATCAATATGTTACTGCAATATCATACATTAAATGGGTTGACTTGTCAATATGTTTAATTCTTGAGCAGCTATGAAAGGTAAATTTATTTATACCTGCCATTGTTATTCGAAAAATACTTTTTGAAAAGTTATCCACACCATCTCGAATTTGCGGCTGATTTTGAACGTGTTTATCAACAAGCGCT
>JAUVAG010000332.1 GCA_030591825.1 Dethiosulfatibacter sp. | reverse complement strand
GAAGCGTGACCCGGATAACGCAGCGAAGCTGCTTTCTTGTAGCTTAAGAAAGTTAAAATATGCATAACCCCTTGAAGCGTTGGTGTTATGCGGTTAAGGGAACTTTTTTTCGCATCTTAATAACCGCTTTGGTCACTATCTGCTTCACATCTAGCGCGACGATGTCGCTGTGACCTGGTTAACGCAGCAAAGCTGCTTTCTTGTAAAATAGATAAGTTGAATCAAAAAATCGCAACAATTTTTCAGACAAAAATGTTACGACTTTTTTCTTATATAGTGCTAATATATTATTAATCTTGCTAACAAATTTACTCCGGGTAAATCAGATTCTCTTCTCGGATTTTCAGTAGCACCTCTTCTAGATACTTCTTTGCTTCATACTTTGCCATTGGCAGACTCATGTCATGGTAATTTCCACAAGAAATAGCATCAGATCCTGGAATTTCTCCCTCGTAATCTGCAATGAACTCAAACATTTCCACAAGAATAGGAACTATATCCTTGGATATTCTGTCTCCTTTAAGGATTAGGTAATAACCTGTTCTGCATCCCATTGGACCGAAGTATATTGTCTCGTCGTTGTAGATCTCATGGTTTCTCAAGAATGTAGCTCCAAGATGCTCTATTGCATGAAGCTCTCCAGTGTTTATTACTGGTTCTCTGTTTGGAACCTTCATCCTCAAGTCATATGTTGTGATGAATGCATCGTTTACTACATCTTTTCTAGAAACATAGACGCCTCTAATAAGTTTTTTGTGATCTATCTGAAAACTCTCTATTTTTTTCATAATTCCTCCTATTAAATATATTTTGAGTAGTGTATACCTAATCTGATTATAGAGTAAACTGGTGAAATTTGCAAAAAATGAAATTCATGATTTGAAAATGAAAATCTTTGTTTTTGACATGAGCTTAACCAGGGAATATAATAATCCCTGTGATGGATTGATTGAAACAATATTTAATACAACTATAGTAAAATATTTGAAATAAACTGAATGTGAGGATAAGATGACTAAAAGACTATTTGAAGAAGATGTATATTTAAAGGAAGCGTACTGCAAAATAATTGGGAAATCCGAAAATGAAAGCAGGAAGTTTCTGGAACTTGACAGTACAATATTTTTTCCGGAAGGGGGAGGACAACCTTCTGACACAGGAATGATAGGTGATGCAATGGTTTTACATGTATTTGAAGAGGGTGAAAAAATATATCACGAAGTCGATATATTTCCACTAGAAGAGGATGTGAAATGTACTCTTGACTGGAAGAAAAGGCTTGACCACATGCAGCAGCACTGCGGTGAGCATATACTATCTGGAGTTGCACTTAAGGAATATGGATACCAAAACAAGGGGTTTCATATGGGTGAGGACTATATAACTGTAGATATAGATACTAAGTCCATTACTGATGAAATGGTTAAAAATATTGAATTGAAATGCAATGAAGCAATTTATGAAAACAGGGATGTACAAATAATAACTGTAGACAGTGTGGAAAAAGCAAAGGAATATCCAATAAGAAAGATGCCAGATATCAATGAAGATATTAAAATAGTAAATATAATGGATACTGACTGCGTAGCTTGCTGCGGTACTCATCCTGACAAAACAGGAGAGGTTGGGCTTGTAAAGATTTTAAGAACTCAGAAATACAAGGGAATGACAAGAATATTTTTTAAATGCGGAATGAGAGCCTTTGAAGATTTTCAGAAAGAACATGAAATCATAACCAAGCTGAACAGAAAATATTCCTCCGATCTAGAAACATTGATTGATAGAAATGAAAAGGAAAGCTTCAAGCTAGTAGAATTGAAGAATGACTTGAAAAATTTGCGGAAGCAACTTTCAATATATGATGCCAAAACACTTGTCAAGGAATCAAAAGGACAGAAAATATCAAGAATATATCAGGACAAGTCTGTAGACGAGCTGGAGTTCATAGTATCGCAACTTATGGATATGGGAAGTTATGAGATAATTCTTTCATCGGGAAAGGATAAAAGGATAGTATATGTAAACAATACTGGCAATGGCAAAAGCTGTGGAAAGGTCTTTAAGGAAAATATTAAAAATTACAACGGAAGAGGCGGGGGAAAAGATACAAAGGCTCAGGGGTCTTTTTCTGAAAATGATGACTTGATTAAATTTCACGAGTTCCTGTCAATAATATGATTGACAATCTGCATCAACAGGATGTATAATTATAAATAATTAATTTAAAAGAATATTTCTTTATTATTCAAGCATGACAGTTCTAAGGCTTCGCTATGAAAGTCATGCCCATAGGGTATGTTTGGAAACAGACATATCTCCCGTGTTTGGAATGAATAATTATATTTAATTTACTATATATTTATAGTGAATTTTCACTTGTATAATTTACGGGCATTCCTTCAGGAGTGCCCGTTTTTTATTTACATGACGTACCAATCAGTATGTCAGATAATTTGAAGGACCCGATGTCCTGAAAATTATAAATAATATTTATCATAATTTGGAGGAGATTACATGAAGAAAAAAGTATTATTAATGCTTATACTTGTTGTAAGCATGGTGATGTATGTTGGGTGCTCACCGGCAGAACCAACAGAAACACCATCAGAGGAACCAGATACACAGGAAGAAACAGAAGCAGCTTCCGAAGTAGAACTTGAGGGAAATCTTGTTATTTTTCATGCAGGAAGTCTTTCAGTACCTTTC
>JAUVAG010000104.1 GCA_030591825.1 Dethiosulfatibacter sp. | reverse complement strand
CAAGAAAGCAGCTTCGCTGCGTTATCCGGGTCACGCTTCATGTGACCATAACGGATATTAAGAGGTCGCAGAAAGTTTCCTTAACGGTGTAATACCAACGCTTCAAGGGATTACGCATTTTTAACTTTCTTAGACTAGCACAAAACACCTTGAAGCGTTGGTGTTTTGCTACCGGTACAACAATCTTTTATATTATAAAAGAGATGATTGTTGGTAGCTATTAGAATCTAAGTGATAGACAGCTTAGTCCACCGTCAATCTTTTGGAATTCTGTCATTTCTATAAGTTTTAAATCGTAGTTCAAGTCTTCCAAAATCTTCTGAAGCTTTGGAAATCCTGCTGGCATTATTATATGATCGTTTATCCTTACACAGTTTGCAGCATACATTTCATCCTCGGGAACCAGGATTTTCTCGAATTTTTCGAAATCCGGGTGAGTAATAAATTCTCCAGCTACAAGAACCCTATTATCTCCTATATAGTTTACTCCCGACTTAAGGTGGAACATCTCCTTAAGTGGTACAACAGATCCTGTATATCCATGCTTCTCAACAATTTCTATGAACTGTCTTGCCCCTTCTTCATTAGTTCTCTTTGAAAGTCCTATGTAGAAATGGTCTTCAATCTGCATTATATCCCCACCTTCAAGATGTCCTGGAGATTGTATATGGTCAAATGTATCAAAGAATTCAGAAAGTGCTTCCTTGACCTTTATTTCCTCTCCCTGTCTAGTGTCAACGCCTGGGTTAGTGACTATTGCCATTCTATCAGTTACAACAGCTGGATCTTCAACAAAGCAAGCATCCGGATACTCTTCGTCAGCTTCCATTACCTTTACTTCTACTCCGCATGCTCTACACGCCTCTATATACTTCTCATGCTGCTTGTATGCCTTTTCAAATACAGGCACTCCAATGTCAGATGTTGTCTGTCCATCAGCTACGCTCTTTCCTGGTCTTCTTACTACAAAATTTTTAAACATATAAGCCTCCTAAACTTTTATTACTTTTATTTTTAATTGCCTAAGTTTTATTAGGAATTTGATACCTTCTCCTTACCATTCTTCTCATAGAACACTTTGAAATCAGGATCAACTTCACCTATTCCCAAATACCTTGCCTTATAATCATTCAAAAGCTTCCCGAAGGTTCCGCTTAAAAGAAGTAAGGCCAACAAGTTCGCAAATATAGGCAATGCTGTAGACATATCCGCAAAGAGCCATACTGTTGTTCCAGGCATTTCCTTTACTACTGCCACTATAACTAGAAGCAATCCCGGTATTGGATACGACCACTTGTAGATATCAAGTATTATCTTGTTCTTGCTGTTTTCTTCTCCTAGAAGATATCTAACAAGAACTTCAATCTGTGCATATAGACCTGATGATGTTGTGATTCCGAAAAGAAGTACTCCTCCTGCAAGGATTATCCTTCCAAAACTTCCTATTCCAGTTTCAAAGGCGCTTAGTGTAAGCTCCGCACCTGAGAGTCCTGAAGACCACTCACCTGTTACTATAATTACAAGCGAAGTTATTGTACAAATTACGATTGTATCAAGGAAAACTTCAAATATTCCAAGGATTCCCTGTCTTATAGGATGGTCTGTTTTTGCTGATGCATGAATCATTGGAGATGATCCCCAACCAGCTTCATTTGAATAAACCGCTCTAGACATACCTATCTTTATTACCTGTGTAAATGCAGCTCCTGCAAATCCGCCAAAGGCAGCTGAGCCAGTAAATGCTCCTCCCATAATCAAACTGAATGCATGAGGAAGAACTGAAGCATTCTTAATAATTACAAACAACCCGCTTGCAAGGTAGAACAGGATCATAAATGGAACTATCTTAGAAGCAATTTTTCCCAATGATGGAAGTCCTCCGCTTATCATTAGATAAAGAAGAACTGTATAAACAACGCTTACAAGAATCATATTAATATCAAATGTAGATGCTACTGCTTCAGATACTGTATAGTTCTGCATTGTAAGAAAAAATCCAACTCCAAATCCGAAGATAAATATGAAGGCAAGTACCTTTGGTATAACCTTCCAGCCTCTTTCCTTGCCAAGTCCCTTGCTTATATAATATGTAGGTCCACCGTAGGTATGTCCGTCTTCCTGCGTGTTTCTGAAATATACTGCCAGTGAAACCTCTGCCATCTTTATTACTTGTCCAAAAATTCCTGCTATTATAAGCCAGAATACTGCTCCAGGTCCTCCAACAGCTATTGCCGTAGCAACTCCACCAATGTTTCCAACTCCTACTGTTGCTCCTGCAGCAATACTAAGTGCTTCCAATGAACTTAGTGTTCCCTCTTCACCTTCAGTATCCTTACCAAACAACCTTCCTAAAGATGTTTTAAAAATATGTGGTATAAATCTAAATTGAAAAAATCCTGATTTCACAGTGAAAAATATACCTATAAATAAAATTGTCAGTACAAGGGGCATTCCCCACAAATATTCCCATACTATTTTTTCCATTAAAGCCATATTAATCCTCCTCTTATTTATAATTCCTGTTCCGGTCCAATAATTTCAAATAAAATCACCTGACCGGATATATACAAAGGGTCACGTACCCTATGTTTCTTGGTTTAATAATTTCTTGGTTTAATAATTCCTTGGTTTATTATAATTAACTCTAGCTTCAATTATGTAATATACTATATACCGCTGTTTTGTTAATATTCGGTTATAGAATCATTTTAGTCTCTAAAGATATAATCCATGACATGGCCTATTATCATAGGTGTCCTCTCAAAAAGATCCTCCTTGTAGACTCTTTCGCTTATCTTATGGAAGTCCTTTCCCCATGGTCCTATGTTTATGCAAGGCATTTGAATTTCCTTTATGTCCTCGAATGGTATATCATAATACTTTTTCCATAGAGGCATGTTTTCCATCTGTGATACAGTAGATTCTATATCATAGTTCAAGGACGAATAGCTCAAGTCGCTGATGCCTGTGAAGTAATACCTGTTCATGTACTTCTGGTTCCATTCTTTTGATGTGAATTTGTTGATTATGTCAAGATAATCTGGGACATCCTCCTGAAAAAGATTTGAAACTCCAGGGTAGAGAGGCATTGTCATTCCTGCTACAATAAACATCTCCTGTCTGTTGATGAGCTTTATGATATATTCAACAAGTTTATAATTTGCATTTACAAAAGACATCTTGTTGAACCTGAGGTCATCTATTATCTTCTTCTCGAATTCATCGTATTTTATGTAATATTCCTCACCCTTGTCCTTCAAAATATCAAGAAGGTCATTAAAAGTGACTACATGAACGGGCCAATCGTTTCCAATGGATTTCCTGTTTGTTTTTTCCATGAATACAGCTCTAACATCACTATATTTCTTCATGAATTCATCACTTTCTTCAACACAGATATCCATTATCTTCTTCATTATTTCTTCAGGTGATGTGGAAAAGTTGAGAACATTCATATATCCTATGGCTGATTCAGGAGTAGATATGTCGTAAACTTCCTTTGAATCCTTCACATGTACCCAGGTAGGTGGAATGCTCATTTCACCTTCAATCTCATCAATGAAATCAAGGTTAAGCTCGGTTCTTGAAACTATCCTGCTCATTATTCCAGAAGGATTGATTCCCTCAAGAATCTTTCCTGCATGGGTTAGTATTCCTTTTACATATACAAAGAAGTTCATCTTGGCTATGGATCCCTGACTTATCATTCCACTGTCATAGTCAACTCTCTGATGAGGCTCTGAATTGATCATGAGTTGGTAATCAAGACCATGTTTTTCCTTGAGACATCTTAGAATCTTCACTCCGTGTCTCATTCCTGCCGAAAGATTTTCTTCATCGGGAACAGCCAATATTATGATGTTTCCAATTCTGTCCTCATCCTTAGCCATTTCCTTCATGAGTGAAAGCTGTATTGTGCCGCCTCCCTTCATGTCTGCAGTTCCTCGTCCGAATATCCATCTTCCTGATTTTAAGTCATCTACAGCTTCGGAATCAAGAGCATCGGAAGATAATTCAAAAGCTTCACAGAGCTGATCAGGGTCAAAGGCGTTTTTCTTGTATTCGTTGTAGTTTTCTACATTCACCACATCACTGTGATGGATAAATACCACAGTTTTCTCACCTTTTCCTCTTAGGAGGGCCCAGTTTACTGAACGGTTATGTATGTCTCCAGGTATCTTCTCAGAGCCGAAGTCATCAGGATTTTCCTTGAAATATTCAATGGATTCGAAATACTCCTTTAAAAACCCGTCTATGGAATTTTCCCTGTAGGTATTTGTAATTGAATCCAGCGCCACATAATCCTTTAGTGTCTTTTCAATTTCATCTCTGATGTTCATCATAAAATCACCCTATACTCTTGTTACAGGACAGGTAAGACAGGTTGGTCCTCCTGTTCCCTTGAATGATAGCTCAGCTCCTGGATATGTATACAGCTTGCATCCCTTTTCCTCTAACTTGTTGTAGATATCTTTGTTGCCTTCCATGAGCACGCAAACACGTGGTCCAAGCGCCAAAACATTGGAACCAAGGTTATCATATTCCTCGTCGTTTACTTCAACAAGATCAAAACCTCTTTCAATAAGAAATTCCCTGAAAGGTACCGGCATATATTTGCTATAGACAACTGCCAAGTCTGCATCAACTATGCTGATTATACTCATAAGGTGAAGACATTCTGCTACTCCTCCTGCGTGGGGCATAGGTACTATTATATATTCGTCTACTATATCCTTTGTAAGCTCCTTGAACTGCCTTATTCCCTCGTCATTGGTCCTGTATCCCCTTCCGATGGCTACAGTCTTCTCGTCAATCCATACTACGTCTCCGCCTTCAATCTTGCCTGGAGACTGAATCCAACCAAGGGTGTCTATTCCAATTTCCTTGAATTTCTTTTCAACTTCAAAACCTTCCTTTTGTCTAAGGATTTTTCCTGTGTTAAAGAATATTGCTCCCTTTTCAGTAATCTTTAAGGAATCATGGGTGTATATTGAGTCAAGGCCAACATTCTCGGACTGTGGAAGATAATCCACATTAGAAACGTTTTCCCTGATAATGTTTTCGAAAACCTCGTATTCCTTTAGAACCGTTTTATAGACGGGTTCACTTGTGTAATTGAATGTTTCCCAGGTTTTGCTTAGATTCTCCTGAGAAATGAATGCATCCTTTGGATGCTTAATTAGAATTCTATCGATTCTTTTGTGCATTGACTGGCAACCGTAATTCATAAAATCCTCCCTGAAATTTCTAAATAATGATTTATTGTCATTTGAACTTTAAATCATATTCGATTGATATATTATATACAAGAATATTTTATTGTAATGTTCTCTGCCGGTTGACTTGGGTGGTTTTGATTCAACAAAACTATCATGTGATTTTATGAAATTAAATAGTTTTTCGGAGAAGTTTCCTTTTAAAGCATTAATACCATCTTTATCAAAAGATTTGTTAAATAATTGCTGAATTGCGCCGTCGATCAGCATATTACCCGGACCACAATCAAATGCTGTAACTTTATTAATATCTCCGTCCTTTGGAATAAATGTAAAGTTTGAAATCCCTCCGATGTTTACTGATAAAATATTCTTCTTGAACTGATTGAAAAATATCTTGTCAAAATATGAAAT
>JAUVAG010000169.1 GCA_030591825.1 Dethiosulfatibacter sp. | reverse complement strand
CAAGTGGGAATCTGTTTTCAGCACAAAGCTTGATTTCCTTCATTGTGTTTTCTTCATGTACAAGCGGACTGATAGGTTCTTGAATATGGAACATCCAAGGATTCGCCTGTAGCTCTTCATGACTTCCAGAAATAATTGCTCCCATATCGATGATATCCTGCAAAGAATCAACATCCTTGCAACTGAATCCTATTGTCTTTGTCATGTTGAACATCATCTCTCTGATGATTACTCTATCAGCTATATCTTCATGTACATCAGAGCTAAAGCATGCGTTCAGAACGAAATCTATGTTTGGAAGATAGTCAATAACCTTAGCCATATCTGCTCCGTCCTTGCTTGTCATAGGTCTTCTTTCGCCAGTATATGGGTCGTAGTATTCCGGATTGTCTGGGTTACAACCAAAGAATGACTTGTTTCCTTCAAGGAAAATTTTTCTTTCCCCTTCCCTGTTTGACAAGGTTATTCTCTTTGGCATTGTACTTATGGCCTTTTGAACCAAACTTGATGGAATTCTTATAATATCTCCATTTATCGTTGCTCCATGAGCATGAAGCATTGCCTGGGTTTCCTTGCAGTCAACCTTCATTCCTGTAGTTTCAAGTATCTCACATGCCGCATTAAATATTTCCTTTATCTGAGAGTCTGATAGTACTCTCATTTGAGGTGTACATAATTGTTCAAATCCTGCTTTCATATAAATTCCTCCATTATTAAAATATGCTTCCAATTTTATTTATCGCCTAATTTTGAATTCTTTGTTTCTATATTACCTATAATTACATTAGTTCATTGGCAAGTTCTACCGCTTCCGTAGAATCAGGAGAGTAATGTGCTCCAATTTCTTCTGCATAATTTACAGTTACAGGAGCTCCTCCAATCATAACCTTCACATTGTCATAGAGACCATTTTCCTTAAGTGCCTCAACAGTCTTCTTCATTGATAGCATTGTCGTAGTAAGCATTGCAGACATTCCAACTATATCAGCATCGTGTTCTTTCACTGCATTAACTATTTTCTCAGGTGATGCATCAACTCCAAGATCCACAACTTCGTAACCCGAACTTTCCATCATCATGCATACCAGCTTTTTGCCTATGTCGTGCAGGTCACCCTTAACAGTGGCAAATACACATTTACCCTTTGATACAACATCGCCTTCCTTAAGGAGCGGCTTGATAATTTCCATTCCTGCATTCATTGCCTTTGATGCTATTAAAACCTCTGGAACAAACAACTCGCCATTTTTAAATTTCTCACCTACAACATTCATTCCTGCCATAAGTCCTTCGTTAATAATGTCCTTTGGCTCCTTGCCTGCACTAAGTGCCATTTCAGTATATGTCTTTACATCATTAACCTTTCCTGCTTTCAATGCTTCTGCTATTCTTATAAATTCCATTCCATCCTCCAGTATCTCTTTATTATTACATGATTATATAAAGCAAATAGCGTGCCAACTTTTTTATTAATATAAAAAGCTGAATTTCAACGTTTTTTCTAAAAAACATTTCTATTGCGCAAAATGATTTTGCCTGTTACTATATAATTAAAGCAAACTCATTTTGCTGAGAAACTTTTGTTTACAGGAGGATTCATGGAAGACCACAATTTACTTCTATTATTTGATTCAATAGACATGTACCTGATAGTAACAGACCTGACAGGACAAATTAAAAAAGCAAACAATCTGTTTCTGAGTAAATTCAAAGACATTATTTTTGATATTACAAATATAAGCTTTATAGATTTGGATACATATGACCTGATGAAGGATGCAGAGAAGAAAAGAATTGAAATAACACTCTTTAAATCAGTTCATATTGTAGAAAAATTCGAATCAAATAACAATTATTACTTTTTAATAAGAAAGAAAGTGGATACACAGACAAATAAAATTTATGAAAAGGTTGTAAATTCAATAAATGAAAGGATAGTTGCATCGGATAGCGAAGGAAATGTTCTTCTCTTCAACGATGCAAGTGTAAATTTTGAAAACATACAAAAAGAGAACATCCTTGGAAAAAACATCACTGAACTCTACGACCTGACTGAAGATTCAAGTCTACTGTTAAACGTTATACGCTCTGGAGAACCATTGCTAAATGTCCACCAGATATCAACCAACAATTTTGGAAAAAGAATAGACGACATGGTTGATACCTGGCCAATCTACGATGAAAAGGAACTCTTCGGCGCAGTATCAATCATGACCGACTATTCAAAAATCGCTGAGCTTTCAAAGCAAGTAATCGACTTGCAGACAAAACTTATCAATCTAAACGATACTGCAAAAGACAAGTCTCCTCTGTCTGCAAAATATACCTTCAGCGACATAATTTGCACCAGCGACAATATGAACGGAGTAATATCCATTGCAAAACGATCCGCAAAATCAAAATCTCCAATACTCATATACGGTGAGACAGGTACGGGAAAAGAGCTCTTTGCACAAAGCATTCACAATTACAGTTATAATTCAAATGGTCCCTTCATAGCAATAAACTGTGCTGCCATTCCAGACAATCTTTTGGAAGGTATTCTTTTTGGAACTGTAAAGGGAGCTTTTTCAGATGCCATAGACAGGCCTGGACTTTTCGAGCAGGCTGAAAACGGAACGATCCTTCTGGACGAATTGAATTCTATGAGTTTAAACCTGCAGTCAAAGCTTTTGAGAGTATTGCAGGAAAACAAGGTAAGAAGGGTTGGTGGTTCAAAAGAGATAATCATAAATACGAGAGTTATAACTGCTATGAATGAAAATCCAATAACTGCAGTAAGGGAAAACAAAATAAGGCAGGACTTGTTCTACAGGATAGGAGTAGTACTTATAGAAGTCCCACCTCTAAGAATGAGAAAAGACGACATACCAATACTGTCCAAAATGTTCATACTCAACTACAATAGAAATCTTGACAGGCAAATCACAAGACTTTCTCCGGAAGTCTTTGAAACATTCCACAATTACAACTGGCCAGGCAATGTTCGGGAACTGCAGCATACAATAGAATATGCAATGAATATAGTTCACGAGAACGAAAAAACCATTGGAATTGAGCATCTTCCATCCCATATAATGGATTTATATTCAAAAGACGAAGGAAAGGAAAAATCTTCACAAACCCTTGAAGAAAAGCTTAATTTTGAAGAAATAAAAATACTAAAAAAAGAATTGATGGAAAACAACTGGAAAATTGCAGAGACAGCAAGAAAGCTAGGTCTCAAAAGACAAAGCCTACAGTACAGGATAAAAAAATACTTCCTCAAAAAATAATAACTGCCTCGAGTCAAATCACTCGAGGCAGTTATTTCATTCTCATATTGAATTAATATTCAATTGATAGAATACATTCTCACCAACTATTTAGATGCTTCCAAATTTGCAGTCTATCTCTATATCTCAAGAGATATCTGATACACCTCATTCTTGTGTAGTTTGTAATCACTGGATACCTTCTTTACAGCATCTTTTTTTGTATAACCTTCATCAAGAAGTTCAAGAAGCTTTTTCCTTACATCGATTTCTTCAGCTGCTTCTTCATCTTCCATAGAACCTTCAACTACTATTACAAATTCTCCTTTTACATCCTTTGCCTCGAAATGTTCAAGGCAAAAGGAAACTGTTCCCCTTACAGTTTCTTCGAATTTCTTCGTTATTTCTCTGCTTATTGATATATTTCTGTCTCCCAGTACCTTCACCATAATCTTTAGTGTTTCCTTTAGACGATGAGGAGATTCGTAAAAAATCATTGTCCTTCTTTCAAACTTAAGCTTTTCCAATTCCTTTGTTCTCTCACTTTTCTTATGTCCCAGAAAACCTTCAAAAACAAACTTATGGGTATCAAGTCCTGACAGTACAAGGGCTGAAGCAAATGCTGTGGCACCTGGAAGAATAACTATTTCAACATTGCTTTTTATTGCTTCCCTTACAAGGATTTCCCCAGGGTCTGATATACCCGGCATTCCTGCATCAGAAACTAGAGCACAGCTTTCTCCAGCCAGTACCCTATTTATTATTTCAGTACTTCTAGACATTTCATTGTGTTCGTGACAGCTAATCATCTTTTTCTTGATTTCAAAATAATTAAGTAGCTTTATTGTGTGTCTAGTATCCTCTGCAGCAATAAAATCTACTTCCCTTAGTGTTTCAAGAGCTCTTATAGTAATATCTCCAAGATTCCCAATTGGTGTTGCACATATATATAGCTTACCTTCCATCTTTTCTCTCCATTCCATAAATTTCATATATTTCGTCCGTGTAGTTTTCCTCATCCTTGTAGACATACAGAGGAGGGTCAATCTTCATTTCGGGATTACCACCCTTCACTCCCTTTATAAGAATCATATTTGGATTCTTTCCCTGTCTT
>JAUVAG010000202.1 GCA_030591825.1 Dethiosulfatibacter sp. | reverse complement strand
ACCTGAAAACCAAGGCGTAGAACCTGATATGATAAGAAAACTTGTAGATGACTCACTGAAGGCTGTTGACATGTATGAATATAGAAAAAGACCACCCCACCTTTTGTCGGGAGGTCAAAAGCAGAGAATAGCTATTGCTGGAGTTCTGGCTCTTAATTCTGACTGTATAATACTTGACGAACCTACAGCAATGCTTGATCCTTCGGGAAGAAGCGAGGTTATGGATACCATCAAGATGCTCAATAAAGAAGAAGAAAAGACAATACTTCTAATAACTCATTATATGGATGAAGCAGTACAGGCTGACAGGGTTGTTGTAATGGACGGTGGAAAGGTGCAGCTTCAAGGCACTCCAAAGGAAGTATTCAAAAACATAGATCAAATAAAAGAATTCGGACTGGATGTACCTCAGGTGACTGAACTTGCACATAATCTGAGGAAAGAAGGAATAAACCTGTCCGATGATATAATATTGATAGAGGAACTGGTGGAAGAACTATGTCGATAAAAACAGAAAAACTGTCATTCTACTACAGCCAGGGAACACCTTTTGAAACCAAGGCATTGGATGAAGTTTCTATAGAAATAGAAAAAGGTGATTTTGTAGGAATAATAGGACATACAGGATCGGGAAAATCCACCTTGATACAACACTTCAACGGGTTAATTATGCCTGAAGAGGGAATTGTAAAGATAGATGAAAGAAATATAAAGGACAAGGACCTGAAGATAAAGCTCATAAGACAAAAAGTAGGCCTTGTGTTTCAATATCCTGAATACCAGTTATTCGAGGAAACTGTATACAAGGATGTATCATACGGTCCAATGAATCTTGACCTAGACAGCGCTGAAATAGACAGGAGGGTTAGATACGCCCTTGAGCTGGTTGGATTTAACGTTGACGATATAAAGGACAAGTCACCCTTTGATTTAAGTGGAGGCCAGAAAAGAAGGGTTGCCATAGCAGGAGTGCTTGCCATGAAGCCTGATTATCTAGTTCTAGATGAGCCTACTGCAGGTCTGGACCCTGCAGGAAGAAACGAAATACTCTCAAGGATAAGGCAACTTCATGAAAGTGGAATAACCATTATACTGGTTTCCCACAGCATGGAAGACGTTGCAAGGCTTGTAAAATATATTTATGTAATGTACAAGGGTAAAATCCATATGGAGGGAGATCCTCACGAGATATATAAAAATTCGGAAGAACTTAAGAGGATAGGACTTGGAGTTCCTCAAGTTGTTGATGTAATGAAAGCCTTAAAGGAAAAAGGCATAGATGTGGATACCAACAAGCTTACAGTTGGGGAAGCCACAGAGGAAATACTAAAGGTATTAAGGAGCAGACAAGATGTTTAAAAACATAACTATTGGACAACATTATCCTGTTGAATCTAAAATACACAATCTTGATCCAAGACTTAAACTGGTTATTACCCTTTTATACATAATCACTCTGTTTTTAATAAATAAGTTTCCAGTATACCTTGTAGTTGTCGTTTTTCTAGTACTTGTGGTCAAGATGTCAAATGTACCTGTAAAAATGGTAATCCTTGGATTAAGGCCCATACTCATAATAATAATGGTTACCTTCTTCATAAACCTATTCATGACGGCAGGAGAAGTAATATGGCAACTGGGCCCCCTGGACATAACTAGAGAAGGGTTGAGACAAGCAGGATTTATGGCTTTGAGACTGATGCTTCTTATCATGGGAACATCAATGCTTACTTTGACGACTTCTCCCATACTATTGACGGATGGAATAGAGAGTCTTTTGAATCCATTCAAGAAAATCGGATTGCCGGCCCACGAGCTGGCAATGATGATGACTATAGCATTAAGGTTCATTCCAACATTAATGGAAGAGACTGAAAAAATAATGCAGGCCCAAAAAGCAAGGGGAGCCGATTTTGAAAGTGGCAATCTTATCAAAAGAGCAAAAAGCCTTGTGCCTCTTCTGGTACCTCTTTTCGTAAGCTCCTTCAGAAGAGCAGACGATTTGGCAATGGCAATGGAAGCCAGATGCTACAGAGGTGGAGAAAACAGGACGAGAATGAGAAAACTTGCAATAAATAAAACTGACTATGGTGCAATGGTTATAACAGCAGTTTACATTGCTGCAGTAGTTGGACTAAGGATATTTTGGTGATAATGTGGAAAAGAACTATAAATTGACAATTGCCTACAAGGGAACCGACTACAGCGGATGGCAGGTCCAGCCCTGTCAAAGGACTGTACAGGAAATTGTGGAAGAAACCTTTAAATCTATGTTCAAATCGGAAATAAAGCTTTCAGCTTCGGGAAGAACCGATGCAGGGGTACATGCCTTGGCTCAGGTGGCAAACTTCAGGTCAGAAGTAAAGATACCCCCTGAGAAGCTTGTGCAGGCTCTTAACACCAAACTGCCTGGAGACATAAGGATAAAGGACTGCAGTATAATGGATGAAGAATTCCATTCAAGATATTCTGCAATAGGTAAGACCTACCTTTACTATATATACAACAGCAGGATAAATAGTCCATTCTGGAAAGATTTCAGTTATATGGTACCCTATAGCCTAGATTTCGATAAAATGATATTGGCGGCCGAAGGATTCAAAGGAGAGCATAACTTTTTGGGATTCATGTCAACTGGATCTTCTGTAAAGGATACCGTAAGGACAATACTCGATATAAAATTGCAAAAGCATGATAACATGATAATAATGGAAATCACAGGAAATGGATTTCTATACAATATGGTAAGAATAATTGCAGGAACCCTCATCGATATAGGAAGGGGAAGAATATCAGCAGAAGACATAAAAGAAATAATAGATTCAAAGGATAGAAACAGGGGAGGACATACGGCAAAAGCCAAGGGACTTTTCCTGAAAAGGGTATATTATAAAGAAGAGGAAATATTCCAGTGTACAAGTAAAAAAACACTTGACACACTAGGCTCCTTGTTATAAACTATCGTAGTATGTGAGATTAGGAATCCACTAGCCCCGGGTTCTTATGATGAATAAAATAGATTAATTAGAATATGAGGAGGAAAAGCTATGAGAAGTTACATGGCGAAGCCTAGTGAAGTAGAAAGAAAATGGCACGTTATAGACGCAGATGGCAAGACTTTAGGTAGACTTGCAACAGAAGTAGCAACACTTTTAAGAGGAAAGCACAAGCCTATATACACTCCACATGTAGATACTGGAGATCATGTAATAGTAATAAATTGTTCAAAAGTTGTATTGACAGGTAAAAAATTAGACCAAAAGATGCATAGACATCATACCGGATATATGGGTGGTCTTAGAGAAGTTACATACAGAGAATTTATGAGCAAGACTCCTGAAAGAGCAGTTTTCTTGGCTGTTAAAGGAATGCTTCCTAAAAACACGCTTGGAAGACAAATGGTTAAAAAACTTAGAGTATATGCAGGTGCTGAGCACGGAAACGAAGCACAGAAGCCTGAAGTATATGAATTTTAATTAGGAGGATATGATGAAAGCTCAATTTTACGGAACTGGAAGAAGAAAGAAAGCTATTGCCAGAGTATTTATGACTCCTGGTAAAGGTGAAATTACAATAAACAAAAGAGACATCGACAACTATTTTGATTATGAGACACTAAAGACAATAGTTAAAGAGCCTCTTATGATAACAGATTCACTTGATAAATATGATATTATGTGTACAGTAGTAGGTGGTGGATACACTGGCCAAGCTGGAGCAGTAAGACACGGTATCTCAAGAGCATTGCTACAAGCTGATGTAGATCTTAGGCCTATTCTTAAGAAGGCTGGATTCCTTACTAGAGACTCAAGAATGGTCGAAAGAAAGAAACCAGGACTCAAGAAAGCAAGAAGAGCTCCACAGTTCTCAAAGAGATAGAAACTATATTTTCAATCCCTCAAACCTTTGGTTTGGGGGATTTTTTATAGCTTAAGAAAATTAAGATATGCATAACCCCTTGAAGCGTTGGTGTTATGCGGTTAAGGGAACTTTCTTTCGCATCTTAATAACCGCTATGGTCACATGAAGCGTGACCCGGT
>JAUVAG010000203.1 GCA_030591825.1 Dethiosulfatibacter sp. | reverse complement strand
ATCCAAACATACATGCAGGACTTCTTGCTATAAGAGGCAATGAAGAGCATATGAAGCAGATCGAGGAACTTGAAGTAACACCTATAGACATTGTGGTTGTAAATCTTTATCCTTTCAAGGCTACAATAATGAAGGATAATGTTACTAGAGAAGTTGCTATTGAAAATATTGATATAGGTGGACCTACAATGCTTAGATCTGCAGCTAAGAACTACGGCGATGTAGCTGTAGTTGTTGATCCTGCAGATTATGAAGTTGTTCTTAAGGAACTTGAGGAAAACAAGGAAGTAAGTGCTGATACAAAGTTTTACCTTTCATCAAAGGTTTTTGAGCATACTGCTGCATACGACACACTTATTGCCAACTATATGAGAAAGGAAAGAAAGGTTGAAGGACTTCCTGAAATTCTTACTATGACTTTCGAAAAGGTTCAAGACATGAGATACGGTGAGAACCCTCATCAGAAGGCGGCCTTCTATAAGGAAGTAAACAAGCAGAAAGGTTATCTTGCCAATGCTGAGCAGCTTCACGGCAAAGAACTTTCATTCAATAATATAAATGATACGAATGGTGCTCTTGAACTTGTAAAGGAATTTGACGAGCCTACTGTTGTTGCCTGCAAGCATGCAAACCCATGTGGAGTAGGAAGTGGTGAAAAGCTTATTGATGCCTATAAGAAGGCATATGCTGCTGATCCTGTTTCCATTTATGGTGGAATTGTAGTTGTAAACAGGGGGATTGACGCCGAAACTGCTGCGGAAATCAACAAGATATTCATCGAAATAGTAGTTGCTCCTTCTTATACTAAAGAAGCTGTTGAAATATTAAAGAGTAAGAAAAATATAAGAATACTAAAGCTTGAAAATATAGAAGAAAAACAACCCGATGATGCATACGACCTTAAGAAGGTTGGGGGCGGTCTTCTTGTACAGACTATAGATAATAAACTTCTTTCTGATGAAGGAATCAAGGTTGTAACTGACAGAAAGCCAAGTGAGAAGGAAATGGATGATTTGATGTTTGCATGGAAGATAGTAAAATATGCTAAATCAAATGGAATATCCATTGCAAAGGGCAAGCAGTCAATCGGTGTAGGACCTGGACAGGTTAGCAGGATTTGGGCTGCAAAACAAGCAGTCGATCATGCTATTGAACATCTAGGAAAAGACAGTCTTGAAAGTTCAGCCCTTGCATCAGATGCATTCTTTCCATTCGCAGACTCAATAGAGGTTGCAGTTGAAGCTGGAATCAAGGCTATTATTCAGCCTGGTGGATCAATTAGGGATGAAGAGGTTATAAAGGCATGTAATGATGCAGGAATAGCTATGATATTTACTGGCATGAGACACTTTAAACACTAGGAGTAGAAAATGAAAGTATTAGTAATAGGAAGCGGTGGAAGAGAACATGCAATCTGCTGGAAGGTCAATCAAAGCCCTCTTGTGGAAAAACTTTATTGTATGCCTGGAAATGCAGGCATTGGAGAAATAGCAGAGTGTATTGATACAAAGGTTGATGACCTTGATGCAATTGTGGAATTTGCCCTTGAGAACAATATAGATTTAACAATAATTGGGCCTGAAGTACCACTTGTACTTGGACTTTCAGACAGATTGAATGAAAAAGGACTGAAGGCTTTTGGGCCAAACAAGATGGCTTCTGAATTTGAGGGAAGCAAGGCTTTCTCGAAGAGGTTTATGGAAAAGTACAATATTCCAACAGCAGCATATGGAGTTTATAATAATCCAAAGGATGCACTTGAAGGACTTGAGAATTTCAGCGAACCTCTTGTTGTAAAGGCTGACGGACTTGCTGCTGGCAAGGGAGTACTAATCTGCGAGAAGATGGAAGAGGCTGTAGAGGGCATCAAGTCCATTATGGAAAGCAGACAATTTGGAGAGGCTGGAGATACTGTAGTAGTAGAAGAGTTTCTTACAGGAATAGAGGCGTCGCTACTATGTTTTGTAGATGGAGACAGGATAATTCCGATGGAAAGTGCAAGGGATTACAAGAAGGCTTTTGATAATGATGAAGGACTGAATACTGGTGGAATGGGATGCTTTTCTCCAAATCCCATATATACGGACAAGTTGCAGAAATATCTGGATGAAAATATTCTAAGTAATATTATAGATGGGTTCAAAGAAGACGAAATAGACTACCATGGAATTCTTTTCATAGGTCTCATGATAGAAAATGACGAAGCGAAGGTTCTGGAATTCAACGTGAGATTTGGGGATCCTGAAACACAGGTTGTTCTTCCAAGAATGAAATCCGATCTTGTAGAGGTAATGCTTAAGACAATAGAAGGAAACCTCAGCCATAAAGACCTTGAGTGGCATGAAAAGGAAAGCGTAACAGTAGTCCTTGCTTCAGGAGGATATCCGGAAGAATACGAGAAAGGTAAGATTATTACTGGCCTTGACAGTGTTGATGACGATATAATAGTTTTCCACGCTGGTACAAAGTTTGACGGTGATGATGTAGTAACAAATGGTGGAAGGGTACTTGGAGTAACTTGTGTTGCAGACAGCATTGAAAAAGCAAGAAAAAGAATATATGAAAATGTTCCAAAGATAGAATTTGAAAAGAAGCAATATAGAAACGACATAGCAAAGCTGTAAATGAATAATTGTATTTAAACTGTTGATAACTGGATGAAACATTCAGTTATCAACAGTTTTTTATTAGCTTAGGAAAGTTTCCTTCGCATCTTAATAAATAAAAAACAGCATGAAAGACTGATAATTGTCTTTCATACTGCTGAATTACGCTATGAATTTGATTATTCAAAGGAAAGGTATGTTCTGTTTATGAGAACAACAGCCTGTTCCCTTGACGTGTTTGAAAGAGGATCCAGTAGTTTGTAGCTTGTTCCATGAATGATATCGTTGTGATAGCAATATATTACTTTTCCTAGTGCCCAGTCTGCAATCATATTGGCATCGTTGAATGGGAATGTTAAAGTCATGTTAATGGTAGTATCAAAATCCGAAGCCTTAAGTGTTCTGAAAATCATTACGCATATTTCCTGTCTGGTTATGCTTTTTGAAGGAGCAAACGCTGTATCGCTGATCCCGTTTACTATGCCCAGGTTGTATGCTTTCAATACATACGGATTGTCTGTGTCCTCAAAAGGATCTATGCCAACATTAGCTTCATTACGTGTGAACTTTTCATATAATTTGACTGATAGTGTACAGAACTCCTCACGGGTTACATTTTGAGTATACTTGGACATTATTTCCTCATAAACGAGATGGTTTGTAAGAGCTTCCTGCAGCTCGGGTTCAGCCCATTCGGATTGGGTGCCGTCAAAGGCATAATAAGTCCAGTCTTCCTCAACTTCACCAAATGCAGGAATGCATGAAGAAATGATAAGAATGAATGATAGTAGTAATATTGTTATTTTTTTCAAAATTAATCCCTCCGTTATAATATTATGAATAGATAAATAAAGTATACCCTGAATTACGAAGTATAATTCACAATGTAGCAATAAAAAATAAATAATTTGTGTATTCATTATACGACGTTGTTAAAATATAAACCATTGTTTTTTCTATACCAGAGACAATTGTAGTGTATTACTCATTTACTTTCAAACTTAATCTTTTATCAAATTATTGTTAGAGAGTTTTTATATAATATAACTTGATTTTTATGCTCATATGTAATAAAATTTATAGTGGTTCCGTGTGAAAGCATGTGGATTTTAAAATTAAATATAGTGCTTTGAGATATCATTGCACTGCTCGTATAAATTTGATAATATGGATCAAATGTTTCTACCAAACTACCCAAAATAGTTACAGGCTACGGGTTCTTTATTCTTAAAGCTTAATCTTTAAGCTTACAGTTTTACAGAACTCTGCAGATGCAGGGTTATTTTTTTGCAGCTTAGGAAAGTTAAATATGCATAATCCCTTGAATCATTGGTATTATGCGGTTATGGAAACTTTTCTTCGCGTTTTAATAACCGCTATGGTCACATGAAGCGTGACCCGGTTAACGCAGCGTAGCTGCTTT
>JAUVAG010000237.1 GCA_030591825.1 Dethiosulfatibacter sp. | reverse complement strand
GGATTATGAGTTTTTTGAGGCTGTTGAAAAGCTTAAGGAGCTGGGATGCAGATGTGTAAATATACTTACAGAAAACGGATGGGAGAGTATTGATATTCAGGAGGTCTTATGATTTCAAGAATAAAAATTACGGGATTGATTATTTTCGTGACTTCCTTTCTTATAGGATTTTTCCAGAATGAAATGAGGCAGGGTAGTATTGTAGCTGTTGGAATGGTTACAGGACTGGTTATTGCGGCAGCTGGATTCTATATAGAAAGCAGGAAAAAAAGAAAGACGGAAATGATTGAAAGAAGGATATTCTATAACGGAAAGTTTTATTCAATGGATAACCAGGACAATATATATTCAGCGATTTATGTGGAAAATGGCATCATAAAGGACCTTGGTTATGATGATGAAATAATGAAGAATTACGGACCAAAGACAGACAGGAAAATCGACCTTGAAGGAAAGATTGCAGTGCCAGGATTCAACGATTCCCATATGCATCTCTATTCATTTGGGAAGAGTCTTGAATTTGTGGAATTGAGAAATGCAGAATCTGTAGAGGATTTGGTAGATGCAGGGCTCTTTTCTATTGAAGAAAGGGAAAAAGAGGGCAGTGGATCTCTTGTTGGAAGGGGATGGAACCAGGAAAAATTCGAGGACAGAAGATTTCCTACGAGAGACGACCTTGACAGGATATCAACTGAGATTCCTGTGATATTCACAAGGGTATGTGGTCATGTCACCTGCGTGAATTCAAAGGCACTTGAATATTTCAACATTGATGATGATGTTTTTATTGAAGGTGGAGAGGTTGAAAAGGATGAAAAAGGAAGACTTACAGGCATATTGAAGGAAAATGCTTTATCTCTTCTTATGGACAAGGAAGAAGGTGCTTCTGTTGATGAAATAATGACAGTAGTAGAAAATGCTCAGAAAAAGCTACTTGCTTTTGGAATAACAAGTGTTCAGACTGATGATCTTCAGCACCCGGGTGGAGGCTGGGAAAATAGCATTAAAGCCTATGTGAACCTTGTGAAAAAAGAAAGACTAAAGCTTAGGATTACGGAGCAATGTTTATTCTTCAAGCTTGAAAACTTCAGGGAATTTATTGAAAGAGGAGCCCATGGCATAGATCTGGACGACAGATTCAGAGTAGGACCACTTAAGCTTCTTGCAGATGGATCCCTTGGAGCAAGGACAGCTTTTCTATATGAGGAATATTCAGACGACGAAGGGAATTCAGGAATATCAGCTTACACAGAGGAACAGATATATGAATTTATAGACCTTGCCCATAAAAACAATATTCCGGTAGCTGTTCACGCCATAGGTGACAAGATGATAGATATTGTTCTGGATGCTATACATAAGTCTAGAAATATAAACAAGGAAATAGAATTGATGGATGGAATCGTGCATTGCCAGATAATGAATGAGGATCTGTTTAATAAATTTAGAGAATTTAGTGTGGGAGCATATATTCAGCCTGTATTTACTGTGAATGACTGGAAGATTGTTGAAAGCCGGGTAGGTACTGAGAGGGCTAATTATTCATACAACTGGAAAACTTTTGTGGATATGAGTCTAAAACCTTCCTTTGGAACTGATACTCCTGTTGAAAGCCCTAATCCTCTTGAAAATATTTATGCAGCAGTCACTAGAAAAGACTTTGATGGATTGCCTGAAGATGGATGGAAGCCTGAGCAAAGATTGACAGTAAAGGAAGCATTGAAATGTTATACTGTAAATTCTGCCAGAATGACAAGTGAGGAAGACAAAAAAGGTGTTCTTGAAAAAGGAATGTTTTCAGATTTCACAGTTCTTTCAGAAAATATCTTCAAAATTGATCCTGAAGGCATAAAGGATGTATCCGTTGAAATGACTGTAATAAACGGAGAAATCGAATATTCCACTAATAATACTAGGTGATAAAAATTATAAAGTTCGTCATATGACGAACTTTATTTAGGAATTCACAAGAAAAAATTCCTAAAAATCATTGACATATTACAGTTTTTTTTGTATTATGTTACTACATTCAATTAGCTTAAGGAGAAGAATATTATGGGTGGAGTAAAAAGAGTATTTGTTGAAAAAAGACCCGGTTTTGATGTCGAAAGCAGTCATCTAATGAAGGAACTGACAGAAAATCTTAAAATTGATAATATTAATAAGGTAAGAATCCTAAACAGATATGATGTATCCAGAATTGAAGACGATGTTTTCAATCAGGCTGTCATATCTGTTTTTTCAGAGAACAATCAGGATAATGTTCATCTAAATGGTGTAGACCTTGGCAGTAGTGTTTTTGGAGTTGAATATCTTCCAGGACAATACGACCAGAGAGCCGACTCGGCAGCACAGTGCATCCAGATTCTTAGTTCAGGAGAAAGACCTGTAGTGAAATATGCTAAAATCATAGACATCGAAGGCGATGTAAGTCAGGAAGATGTAAAAAGAATAAAGAACTATTATATAAATCCGGTAGATTCAAGGGAAGCAGCGATGGAAATGCCAGTATCGTTGGAAGATATATACCCTGAACCTCCGGCTGTTGCTGTCTGTGAAGGTTTTACAGATTATTCAGAAGAAGCGGTTGAGAATTACAGAGTTGAAATGGGATTTGCAATGAGCAGGGAAGATCTTTTGTTCTGCCAGCAGTATTTCAGGGAGGAAGAAAAGAGAAATCCTACTATTACAGAGCTAAAGGTAATAGACACTTACTGGTCCGATCATTGTAGACATACAACTTTCCAGACGGAATTTGACAATATTGAATTTGAAGATGGAATCATTTCAAAGGACATAAAAAATACATATGACAGATATGTAAATATTAGAAAAGAAGTATACGGCGACAGGATTGAAGATAAAGATGAATGTTTAATGGACATTGCAATTCTTGCCATGAAGCATTTGAGAAAAGTCGGAAAACTTGATGATCTTGAAGTTTCAAGTGAAATCAATGCCTGTTCAATAGAAGTTGATGCTGACATAGACGGGAAAACTGAAAAATGGCTTGTGATGTTCAAGAACGAGACACATAACCATCCAACAGAGATAGAGCCTTTCGGTGGTGCTGCAACTTGTCTTGGAGGATCAATAAGGGATCCCCTTTCTGGAAGATCTTATGTATATCAGGCAATGAGGGTAACTGGAAGCGGAGACCCTACTGTTGACTTGTCGGAGACTCTGCAGGGAAAACTACCTCAGGTGAAGATTACAACTGAGGCTGCTCACGGATATAGTTCATATGGAAATCAGATAGGAATTGCAACAGGCAAGGTTGAAGAAATATATCACGATGACTACAGGGCAAAACGAATGGAAATCGGAGCTGTAATTGCTGCTGCACCAAAGGAAAATGTAGTAAGGCTTGAATCCGACCCTGGAGACATAATAATACTCGTAGGTGGAAGAACAGGAAGAGATGGATGCGGTGGAGCAACAGGTTCCTCCAAGGAGCATGACGAGGAGTCGATTCTTGTATGCGGATCCGAGGTTCAGAAAGGAAATGCACCTGAAGAAAGAAAGATTCAAAGACTCTTTAGAAATGAAAAATTGAGCAAGATAATAAAGAAATGCAACGACTTTGGCGCCGGTGGAGTTTCAGTT
>JAUVAG010000350.1 GCA_030591825.1 Dethiosulfatibacter sp. | reverse complement strand
ATTGAAGATTTGTATGACATTGACAGTATAATACTGTGTTCAGACGGACTGACCAACTATATTGACAAGGTTGAAATTAAGGATATAGTTATGAACAACAGGGGTGAAGAAATTGTGGACAGGCTGGTAAGTGAAGCGAATGCCAGAGGTGGAAGTGACAATATATCAGTTATTGTCATCAACAATTAGATTGAGGTGAATAATGAAAAGCGTATTAAATAATAGGTATGAAATAATAGAGGAAATAGGCAGTGGCGGAATGGCATATGTATATAAGGCCAGATGCAATGTTTTAAATAGATTTGTAGCAATCAAGGTATTGAAGGCAGAGTTTACCAAGGACCAGGAGTTTATTGACAAGTTCAAGCAGGAATCCATGTCTGCGGCCAGACTCAACCACAAAAATATTGTAAATATTTACGATACTGGAGTAGATGACGATATATACTTCATAGTAATGGAGCTGGTAACGGGGATTGCATTAAATGAAATGATCGAGCAGGAAAATCCACTTCCAATAGGGAAGGTTCTTGACATATCTCTTCAAATATGTGAAGGTCTCGAACATGCGCATTTCAACGGAGTTGTACACCGGGATATAAAGCCACACAACATATTGGTAAACAAGTATAATCTTGTTAAGGTGGCGGATTTTGGAATTGCAAGGGCTGTGACCAATAAAACAATAACAAACAATGACAAAACACTGGGTTCAGTAAACTATTTGTCACCTGAACAGGCAAGGGGAGGATATGTTGATGAAAAATCAGACATATATTCTCTGGGAATAGTTATGTATGAGCTTCTTACAGGAGAGCTTCCATTCAAAGGTGATTCTCCTATTTCCATTGCCCTTAAGCATGTAAATGAAAGAGTAATGGCTCCATCACTTATAAATAAAGAGGTTTCTGCAAGGGTTGATGAAATTGTTCTTAAATGCACCAATAATAAATCAACAATGAGATATAACAGTGTCAGTGAAGTAATTGAAGATATCAAAAAGATATATGGAAAATCATCTCTTTATGGAATGCATACTGACGGTTTGGGCAGTGAAGAGAAAAATGAGGCCTTCAATAAGTTTTTTGATGGAGAAGAAAAAAACAGCAATGGAAAGAATTTTGTCAAAAAAGAAGAGAAGGTAAAATTAAAGAAAAAGAAAAATAAAAAAGAAGAATATGAAGAAGAAAAAGAAGAAAGAGAAGTGGTGAAGGGTAGGTTCAAATATACACTTCTTGCCATTATTGCAGCACTTGTTGTTACAGGTACGGTATCTGTAATAGCCTTGAATTTCATCAAGGATTATCTTACGGTCCCGGTGGTTGCGGTTCCAAGTCTTATAGGGCTTACTGAAGAACTGGCAAAAGAAACCGTTGAAACTCTTGGTCTTAAATTCAGCGTCAAGGATGAAATTTATAATTCCGAATTTGCAGAAGGACTTGTCATAAATCAGAGTATAAATGAAGGCCAGGAACTTAGAGAGAAATTTCCGATTGAAGTCGTGGTGAGTTTAGGGGAGAGGCTTGTAAAGATACCTGACTTGACTCATAAATACTCAAACGAATCCATTGTAATATTGAAGGAAAATGACCTTGCAGAAGGTGATGTGACCTATGAATTTAATGATACTATACCTTGGGGTCTTGTAATAAGACAGGTTCCGGAAGTAGGGACTATGGTAAAGGAAGATACTGAAGTATCCTATGTACTGAGCAAGGGTCCTGAAGTTGAATATATACTAATGCCTGATCTTTTAGGAAAACCGATAGATGCTGTTCGGAATACTATTCTAGAGAGAGGATTTGCTGTTGGAGAAATTACCTACAAGCCATCAGATGAAGTGGGGATGGATCTTGTTCTTTATCAAAGTTATCCAAGTGGAACTGAAGTTGAAATGGGTACTTCAATAAATCTGATAGTTAGTTCAGGTGTTGAGATACAGATTGAAAATCCTGATGATACTACTGATAATGATGTTTCAGGAAACGGCGAGCTTGTTATAGAACTTCCGCAGGACAAGAAAAAGGTACATCTTCTAGTGGAAAGAGTATTGGAAGACAAAAGGATTATCGTATATGAAAACCAAGTTAAAACGGAAATGAGCCCTCTAACAATCAGCATTGAAGGCTTTGGAGTTCAGAAATTCGAGATATTCATAAACAGTGAATATTACGCAGTCAAGGAGATAAATTTTGGAGAATAAATTTCAAAAAGGAATCATACTTAAATGTCTGGGCGGATTCTACTACGTAGATACGGGCAGTGAAATTATCGAATGCAGGGCAAGGGGCCTTTTTAGGAAACAGGATATAAAGCCTATTGTTGGAGATCGATGCAGAATTAGGATTACGGAAGAAGATTCAACTGTTGGATATGTTGAGGAAATTTTTCAGCGAAGCAACGAAATAATAAGACCGCCCGTTGCAAATGTAGAGCAGGCTATAATTGTTTTTGCTGTAGAGAAACCGAATCCCAATTTCAGACTTTTGGATAAATTTCTAATACAGGCTGAGCTT
>JAUVAG010000241.1 GCA_030591825.1 Dethiosulfatibacter sp. | reverse complement strand
TACCGGGTATAATTGAAAGAGTAAAGAAAACAGCATATTTAGCAGGAAGGATAATTCTTGAAATATACGAGGGCGATTTCAGTGTTGAATACAAGGAAGATAATTCTCCTCTTACAATGGCCGACAAAAAAGCAAACGAATATATAGTTGGAATACTTGAAAAGGAATTTCCACACATGGCAATTCTAGCAGAGGAATCAGTAGATAACCTTAAAAGACTGGAAAACTACTGGTGCTGGATAGTTGATCCTCTTGATGGAACTAAGGAATTTGTTAAGAAAAACGGTGAATTCACTGTAAACATAGCTCTTTCTTTCAAGGGAAGGACTGTTCTTGGTGTTGTCTATGTACCAGTAAGTGATGAGATGTACTGGGGATACAAGAGTGGGGGATCTTTCCACAGATACAGATGTAGTGAAGCCGATGAGGAATTATATGGAGAGAAAATCCATGTATCTACCGAGGTGGAAGATTTAATTCTTCTCCACAGCAGATCCCACAAAACATCGGAAATAGACGACCTCATTGAAATAAACAAGAACAAAATCAAAGGAATAAGATGCGTAGGTTCCTCTCTTAAAGGATGTCTAATCGCAAAGGGTGAAGGAGATATCTATTATAGGTATGGTCCAACTATGGAATGGGATACGGCAGCTATGCAATGCATAGTTGAGGAAGCGGGAGGTATATTCAGACAGATGGATGATTCTGAAATGACATATAACAGAAGAGACAATCTAAATAGAAAGGGATTCTACATATTGAATTCAATTGAAAACAGGCTAAAACTTAAATAAGTAGAAAAATCAAGGTTAGTTAGAGTCAAAAAAGATTGAAATTTACAGTGATAGATAATATAATAAATCTGTTAAATAATTGTTAACTATATTCATTGGAGTAATTATGTTAAAGGAACTTTTTTTAGGATTAATTTACAATATATCCCTGCTTCTTGTGTTAAGTATGTTATATTCATCTTTGACACTTAAGGTTAAGGAAAATAATAAAAATATTTGTTTTTTGACTGGAGTAATAATTGGAGTTGTGGGAATTGGTATCATGACCCATCCAATACCTCTGATGGAAGGTGTTTTTTTTGATGCAAGATCTGTCTTGATTAGTTCGACGGGCTTGTTCTTTGGATTTGGTCCAACTCTTATTGCAACCCTTATAACAGGAGGATATAGGTTCTATCTTGGCGGGATAGGAGCTCCTACAGGTGTGCTTGTTATTGTGACATCGGCTGCCATAGGTCTTCTTTGGAGAAGAATAAGATATGAGAAAATGTTGAACGAGGATAAAAAATATCCTGCAATTGAGTTATATATTATGGGAATGGTTGTACATATTGCAATGTTACTTGAGATGCTTACACTTGGAAGTGTTTCTGTCTTTGTTATGAAATCTATATTCCTACCGGTTATTATCATTTATCCAATAGGGTCTTTAATGATAGGGATAATACTGAAGTATCAGTTTGACAATAAAAGAATACAGGACAAGATACAATACAATGAAAATAAATACAGAACCCTTGTAAACGAGATGAAGCAAAGTTTGGTTTTAATAGAAGTAGTAAGGGATACTGAGGGTACCATTGATAGTCTCATAATCAAGGATGCCAACAATAATTTCTGTGAATTGGCAAGGACTACGAATGATGAAATAAGGGGAGCGTATCTCCCTGATATATGGGTATCAAGTGACAGAAGCTATTGTATAAGGTTGGCGGAAGAGGTTTTGGAAAAAGGCTCCCATACAGAAGAGTTTTATATGGAATCATTCAAAAAATATTATGAATTCCATTCCTATAAAACTACGAACAATCAATTTGCAATGCTTATTAACGATATAACAAATAGAAAAGAAATGGAACTATCCATACTTGAAAGGGAAAATAGATACAAAAGTCTATTCAACAACAATCATGCAGTAATGCTTGTAATAGACCCTGAATCTGGAATGATAATCGATGCAAACCCTTCGGCTTGCAGTTTTTATATGTATTCATTAGAAGAGCTTAAAGACATGAAGATTTCAGATATCAATGTATTGCCTGAAAGGGAAGTTAACCATGAAATGGCACTAGCGAAAGTCGAAAACAGGAAACACTTCGATTTCATACACAGACTTTCAGACGGAGAAATGAAGGATGTTGAAGTATATTCGGGACCAATAGTGGTTGGAGGAGAAAACCTCTTATATTCCATCATCCATGATGTCACTGAAAAGAACAAAAAACAAAAGGAAATAGAATATTTAAGTTTCCACGACCAGCTTACAGGGTTGTATAATAGAAGATATTTCGAGGAAGAATTGGTGAGACTGGATGTTAATAGAAATCTTCCACTCTCGCTTATAATGTCAGATGTAAATGGATTGAAGCTGGTAAATGATGCCTTTGGTCATGCCATGGGAGATAAACTCCTTATATCTTCAGCAAATATAATGAAAACAGTTTGTAGAGAAGACGATATAATTTCAAGAGTAGGTGGAGATGAAATTGTGATTCTTCTTCCAAATACTGACAGGAAGCAGGCATATAAAATTATAGAGAGAATAAGAGCTATTGCTGAAGAATCAAAATTAGAAGATATTGACTTGTCCATCTCCTTTGGAGTATCAACCAAGACTGAAAAAGACCAGGATATGGAGACTATTTATAAGGAAGCGGAAGACGACATGTACAAGAACAAGCTTTTTGAGAGCAAAAAGCTTAAGGGCAATATGATAGATACTATAATAAATGCCCTTTATGAAAAGAGCCCAATGGAAGAGGCACATTCCGAAAGAGTCAGCGAACTTTGTGGAGAAATGGGTGTGGTTCTTGAACTTAGTCACGATGAAATAAACGAACTTAAATCAACAGGACTACTTCATGATATAGGAAAGGTGGCCCTTGACGATGCATTGCTGAATAAGAAGGAAAGGACCACAAAGGCTGATATGGAACAGCTAAGAAGGCATCCTGACATTGGTTACAACATATTGAGCTCTGTCAACAGTCTTTCAATAACTGCAGAATACGTTCTTGCACATCATGAGAGATGGGACGGAAAGGGATTCCCAAAAGGACTCAAGGAAGAAGAAATACCATATGTGTCAAGGATTATCACCCTTGCAGATGCCTATGACAGTATGACTGTATTTAACAAGAATAGAAAGCCTATGACCAATGATGAAGCAATAGAAGAAATAAAAAGATGCAGCGGTACCCAGTTTGATCCGATACTGGCAGCTATATTTATTGAAAAGGTACTGAAAAAAAATAAAAAAGATGCTGTATAGAACTTTATTGGAAATGAATAAAATTTTGAAATAATAATTAAGCCGTGAGTGTTATGATAACTCACGGCTTTTTGATAGCTTGAGAAAGTTAGAATATGCAAAATTCCTTGAAACGTTGGTATTTTGCGTTTAAAGTAAACTTTCTGCACTAGCAACACCGCTCACGCGGATGACGCAGCGAAGCTACTTTGCTTATAATATTGGAGTATAATGTTTAACTTTTAGATGATAATTTAGAAACGGTCCTTGGATTTCACAATATCTGTGATCCTTACTCCATAGCTGTCATC
>JAUVAG010000098.1 GCA_030591825.1 Dethiosulfatibacter sp. | reverse complement strand
AGGTGGGAATTCTCTTGATTAGCCATGACAAATCCTTTTTCAACCGGAATTCAGACAGGTTTATCAAATTGGAGGATGGATGTGTAGTCTATGATTTGAGTTGCTGATCCAAGAATAAAACTTTATATTGTAATGTGCATATCGACCCTTGGACTGTTTTTTAACAATCCCCTGATGCAGCTGACTGTCTTTTCCCTAGGACTCTTGACCACCTTTCTTTTCAAGGCCAGTCTCTTGTCCACATTCAAAAGAATAAGAAAAATGATGTCTGTTATAATTCTAATAGTTATACTTCAAAGCATTTTCGTAAAATCCGGAAATGTGCTTATAGGAACAGATAGTTTTTCAATAATAACAGACGAGGGTCTAAAACGAGGATTTGGTTTTCTCATGAGACTTCTTGTAATACTCATATCGGGAACCATAATCTCAACCTGCAGCATGAGAATGCTGATACAGGGACTTGTACAAATGAAGCTTCCCTACGACATGGCCTTCATGACATCAGTAGGTATTAGGTTTCTCCCCCTACTAGTGGAGGAAACAAAAGATGCCTTCACTGCAATACAGCTCAAGGGAATAGATATCAAAAATCTCCCCCTTAAAAAACGTTTTGAAATCATATCCTATGTATTTACTCCTGTAATTGCAGGGACCCTAAACAAGGCAAAAAAGCTTTCCCTATCAGTTGAATGCAGAGGATTTCGCGCATACGACAGAAGAACAAGCATAATACATCTTAAGTTCAACAAAGCAGACTATATGATTTTGGCAGCATCAACCGTTATGTCTCTGTCACTTATATTCATAAACATATATGTCATTTAGGAGATTCATTTGAAGATAATAAAGGAATTCAAGTCAAAAAAGAATAATGTGTACCTTGTCGAAGATGAAACCCGTGTATTTATTCTGAAAGAATTCAGAACCTGTGAAAACTACCTGAGGGAAAAATCACACCATCTCCTGATAAGCAATTCATATATTAAAATTCCGAAAATCATAGAATGGGATGATAAAAACTGCACACTTCTAATGGAGTATCTGGAAGGTATGACCGCACTGGATGCTATTGAAAGAGCAGAAAAAAAAGAGGACTCAAGTTACGCTCTCAGCGTACTTAAGTCCATATTCACATGGCTTGAAAAATTCCATTCCATTGAAGAAATCAAGTCTAATAAACTATCCTTCAACGATATGAATTTCAAAAATTTTATAATCAATTCATACAGTCGTGAGGAACTCTACGGAGTAGATTTCGAATCTTTTGAAGAAGGAAATTTTCTCTCAGATATTGGAAAACTCATTGGAATGTATCTCAACTACGATGAAAAATACAGTGAATTCAAGAAATCCGTTAAAGATGAATTCCTCGATTTTATAGTGACCGAAAAATATTTTTCAAGAAAGGACCTGGAAAAATCCATTAAGGATTCCATAACCGAAATAGATAACAGGCGCTTTAATATTACATAATCATTATTAATTCAGTGAACTGTGTTATAATGAATATATAATTCAGGGAGGAGATTGATTATGATTTATAAAAAATTTAACAACAGCCTCGTTATTAGAGTCGAAAAAGGTGAAGATATTATAGAAGTTCTTTTGGAAATTATTGAAAAAGAAAATATAACACTTGGAACCCTCAGTGGCATTGGAGCCGTCAATCATGTTGAACTGGGACTCTTTAACACTCTGGACCATATTTACTCCACAAAAGAATTTAGGGGAGATTTTGAAATAGTATCCCTTTGCGGCAACATATCCACAATGAATCACAAGCCCTACCTTCACCTTCACATGGCCATAGCAGACAACAAGCAATACACCTTTGGAGGTCATATGACAAAGGCCGTAGTCAGTGCAACTGCCGAATTGATTGTCAACATCATCGATGGAAAAATCGATCGCTATTTTGATGAAGAAATAGGCTTGAACCTGATGAAATTCGACTAATATCTGAAATACCCACGCTTCAAGGGATTTTGCATATTTAACTTTCTTTAGCTATAAAACAACAACAGCTACAGGCTAACCTGCAGCTGTTGTTGTTTTATTTCCAAATTATTTTGTTCTTCTCCACTACTGCTTCCTTAATTACCTTTTCCACCACCGTTGTTTCCTTTTCCTTTTCCTTGATTATCGTCACCATTTGAATCTTCGCTACCGTGATTTCCATTTTCTTTGTCGTTTCCGTTATTTTCCTGCTCTTCTTCCAGATTCGCAGGCTCTCCTGAATTCTGGTTTTTGTTGTTTTCCTTCTCTTGTCTTTCCAATTCCTTGTTAAGGTCATGGAGATCTTTCTTTACTTTGTTCCTAATATGGGCAAGATCGCTTACCTTTTCAATATCGTCGATATTATCACAATCATATTGTTCCTTTAAATATTTATTCAAGTTTTTATTATAAGACTGAAATTTCTTTTCACCAATCTCTTCTTCAAGAGCTGAAATTTCTCCATTCATATCCGCAATTTTCCCCTTCAATACATGAACTGCAGGGGGAATATTTTCTCCATCTTCCTTGTTCTGTTCCTTGATTTCTTCATATTTTTCTTTCTCAACTTCGACACAGGTCACATTTCCATCACCGTCATCTATATTGCAAAGAATTTCCCCTACTGCATCATCAATATCCGTTTCATCAGAGTGGGTGTATGTTATTACGACATCATCTATTGAATACTCTGCTAATTCAGCATAAGCTATTATTGCTTCAACTGCAGCATCAAGCTGCATACCCTTAAGCTTAAGGTCAATGTTTGCCAATATATCTTTTCCTTCATCATTTAAAGCATTTAACTTGATTACCTTCATATTTTCATTGTATCCAAGCTCTACTGAAGGATTAATATCAATTTCTACATATCCATATGCAGTAGTCATTGCATTATAAGGAATATATCCACCAACAAGGGCAATTACAAGTACCATTACCAATGCTACCTTCTTAATATCCATACTGCTTTTTTCTATTTCAAGCTCTTCTCCAATATCTCTATTATTGTGTTTTCCTTTTATAAATTCACCGTTTCCAGTAAGAAAAGTCCCCTGTTTCTTGTTTTTTTTTATCAAAACACCTTTCATAATATCTACTCCTAAGTTAATGTCATTTAATCTTTCGGTAAATAATACGAAAAAACCCCTATAAAAATAGGGGTAAAAAAAGCCGTATCCTTTACACTGTAATATATTCAGATAAATATTCATAATTTCCCGACCTGATCAATATAAGAGCAACTATATATTTTCTAGCCCTATCAGTCTGTTTTCTAGTCAGATTATTCATTTTTATTATTTCTGCTACAGGCAGCCTTTTTGTTTCCATGAAATGATTTAGCATGGTTTCATCACCTGAAACCATTTCAGCAGCTGCAATATATTTCATCCTCAATTCCTTTTTTTTGGGAGACAGCTTCTCAAGATCGCTCATTTTTATTCCATACTCTTTGAGATCGAAGATAAACTTTGTAATTTCCTCTCTTAGAAATTTTGTCTTTTCCAATGTATTGTATTCCTCAATAGCTCTCTTTGCTTCAAGAGTTTCCATGGTGTTGTTGCTGTCATATGATTCGTCCAGTATGGTACTTTCGTGTTCGTAGCGCCTGGCTTCCTTCCTGAAATAGTCTATTAACCTTGACTTTATTACCAAATTGGAATATCCGTAGAAACTTCCCTTGTCAGAATCATAATTATCTATGGCCTCCTTGAAGGCAACCATGCCAATTGTAGTAAGCTCAGACTGTTCGTTGATATACTTTCCATCATATTTGCTTATCACAGAATATATATAGGGCTTATATTTAATTATGAAGTCATTGATGGTCAAATCATCATTTTTGACCATTTCTATATCGACTTGCATGCCGTTTTTCATTTCAACACCGCCCTTCATTTCCAGTCTAACTTCTATCTCCCTGCAAGGAATTTCGTCTTTTCATTTCCATATTTATTTCCGATATGACTCTTAACTTGTCTAGGCTCCAAAGGGGTCCAACCAGGTCACTTTTTCTTCCGTCTCCAGTAATTCTATGTATGACTATATTTCCATTAAGTCTTTCAAGGGAATCACATACGGTAATTACATATTCTTCCTTTTCAAAGAGGGGAAATCCCTCCTGAATATATGCCTTTTCAAGATCTGTGTTTCTTATTACATGCAAAAGGTGGAGCTTTACACCCCAAGGCTTAAGTTTGGAAACACAGTCCACAGTTTTCATCATGTCTTCTTTGTCCTCGCCTGGTATTCCAAGTATAATATGGACCACTGTCCTGATATTCAATTCTTTAAGCTTGCTATAGGTTTCATGAAAAACTTGAAGGTCATAGCCCCTTCTTATGTATTTTGCCGATGCTTCCTTTACACTCTGAAGACCTATCTCAACCCAGAGAAAATACTTCTCATTTATTTCCCTGAAAAGTTCAAGAACCTCTTCCGATATGCAATCAGCCCTTGTTGCAACGGCAATTCCTATTACTCCCTCACATTCCAAAGCCTCATAATATTTTCTTCTTAGCTCTTCAACTGTCGCATAGGTATTAGTAAAGGAACCAAAATAGGCAATATACTTATTTGACTTCCATTTTTTACTGAGCATAGACTTCTGGTCTTCTATCTGTCTTGTTATGCTCAATTCTCTCTTTCCTGCAAATTCTCCCGAACCCATTTCGGAACAAAATATACATCCACTGGTGGCTATTGTTCCATCCCTGTTTGGACAGGTAAATCCTCCGTCAATTGACAGCTTAACAACCTTCTCTCCGAACTTTTTTTTAAGTTCGAAGTTTAAAGTTCGATATCTCATTTCTCCATACATTTTCTCAACAGCCTTTCAACAATTTCTATTCAGGTTATCCACAGTTTTTCAAATATTTCAACCTTAATTTTCCAACAATTTTTCCACTTATCCACAAAATGACCCCTATTTTGGATACTTGTCAACACAGTTGTCAACATTTCCCCATATATGCTAATATTTGTCCACATCAATTTTTCATGCAAGTTTTTAGTCATCATGAAGGAAATCAAGGTCGCTTCCACGAAGTTTAATTTCCATATAAGTATACATTATAGTCTTCAAAAGAGCAGCTACAGGTGTAGCAAAAAACATTCCCCAGATTCCAAAAAGACCACCACCAACTATTATTGCAATTATTATCCAAATAGGCTTAAGATCCAACTGTATTCCAAGTATTTTGGGACCAAGAATGAGGCCGTCAAACTGCTGGATAATGATGACAAAGAGTATCATCCAAAGTCCCTTAACAGGATCAACCAAAAGAGTGATTATTATTGCAGGCACGCCTCCGATTAATGGTCCGAAGTATGGAATCATGTTTGTTACTCCTATAATAAGGGCAAGAATCAATGGATACTGCGCCCCTATTATAAATCTTGTTCCAAGATATGTTATTATTGCTATTATAAAAGAATCCAGAAGCTTGCCTGATATGAAGCTTACAACATTATCATTGAGCTCGTTTCCAAGCTTAATTATCTGTGCAGATGTCTCCTTTTCGAAAAAGCTGTAGAGAACCTTCTGATAAAGCCTTTCAAAATGTGATTTGTCCCAAAGTATGTAAGCTGAAATAATAAGCGCCATTACAAATTTTATGAAGGCCGATGTAAGGCTAATTACACTTAATATTGTCATGCTCACCATTGTGGAGCTAAAGTTAGTAAGGCTTTCAACCAGCCTTGGTATATTGCTCTGATAAAATGCATAGGCATCCTTGGTT